>JBILOV010000015.1:0-19713 GCA_044374335.1 Bacteroidia bacterium
AGCTTTTTAATACTTTTTTTAAGTAGTTTGTGTTTTTCGCAAAGCACATCTCAAGCTATTGAAAGTGGACAAGATCCAAATGTTTTATATCGTAATGAAATGTCGTTTGGGATTTTTGCTCATAGCCGGGGTTTTGGTCTCAACTTTATGAGAGCTAAACACGTTACCGGAACACGAAAGCAATTATTGGAAATAGAAGCTTTAAATATTAAGCATCCAAAAGAAATTAAAGTATCAAATACCACTGATAATTCAAAACGATTTATTTATGGTAAATTAAATAGCGTTTTACTGCTTAGAGCAGGTGTAGGATATCAAACAACACTATTTAAACGGTCGGATAGAAAATCTGTAGAAATAAGAACTTCCTATTATTTAGGAGGAAATTTAACATTTGCTAAACCAAATTATGTATTAGTTTACAGAGAAAGTACTACGGGTATTAAATATCAAGAATCAGTAAAATACAATCCGTCAATTCATACCATTGATAGCATTTCAGGAAGAGGGCCTTTGGTTGATGGTTTATCAGAAACAAAAATATATCCCGGGGTGTACGCTAAAATAAATTTAAGTTTTGAGTATGCCCCTTTTTCAAATAAAGTGAAAGCAATAGAAACTGGGGTTATATTTGATTATTACCCAAAGGCACTACCAATAATGGCTAAAAATAATGCCGAAAATTTTATTGTAACCTTATATGTGGGTTTTGTATTTGGTAAAAAATGGTTCTAAAGAATGGAAAATAGTAACGAAAAAAGACTACTTGATAGACCTCGTAAACCAGATTGGTTAAGAGTAAAATTACCTATTGGAGAAGAATATTTAAAAGTTAGAAATATTGTAGCTACTCATAAATTACATACTATTTGCGAAAGTGGTAATTGTCCAAACATGGGCGAATGTTGGGGAGCAGGTACAGCAACTTTTATGATACTTGGAAACATATGCACTCGCTCCTGTGGTTTTTGCGCCGTAGCTACTGGTAAACCAAAAGCTGCCGATTGGGATGAGCCAAAGCGCGTAGCAAACTCTGTAAAATTAATGGGAGTAAAACATTGCGTTATAACTTCTGTTGATAGAGATGATTTAAAAGACGGTGGTTCTATTATTTGGGCCGAAACAATTAAAGCTATTAGAGAAATTAGCCCTGAAACAAAATTTGAATGTTTAATACCTGATTTTGCTGGTAAGTGGGAAAATTTACAACGCATCATTGATGTAAAGCCGGATATTGTTTCGCATAATATTGAAACCGTTAGAAGACTTACAGCACAAGTTCGCATTCAAGCCAAATACGACAGAAGTATGGAAGTACTTAAACGCCTACATGAGGCAGGAGTTAGAACAAAATGTGGTTTAATGGTTGGATTAGGTGAAACTGAAGAAGAGGTGTTAGAAACAATTAATGACTTGGCTGCTGTGCATTGCGACGTAATGACCATTGGTCAATATTTACAACCAACACCCAAACACTTACCTGTTGCAAGATATGTGCATCCTGATGAATTTAAAAAATGGGGCGAGATTGCTTTAGCAAAAGGGTTTAGATACGTAGAAAGCGGAGCGTTAGTTCGTTCGTCTTACCATGCAGAGAAGCATGTGTTTTAATTTTTATTTTAAAACACATAGTCACATAGTTGGAGTAATTTTACTAAGTGTAAAAATTGAAGCGAAGCTTCAATACTATATGTAACTTTATCTGCAACAATTAAAACAACATTGGATTAACCACAAATATAAACTATGTGTCTATGTGTTTAATAAATGCACATAGCTTTGACAAATACAAACAACAATACCTTACAATGAACTCTCTTTTTTCTATTCTATTAAAAAATATTATCCTACTTGTACTAATTGTTATAAGCTTGGTGTTTATGTTTACTCAATATATTGGATTTAAAGAAATTCGATATATTTTTTTGGGGATGGGATTGTTATATGTACTATCTGCTTGTTTTGAAGCCTATACACTTTCAAAAGTTAAAAAAGGAACTCAAAAATTTATTTATTTCACGGATGGATTTTTAGCCAAACGTATTATTAAAATAATTTCGTTTATCTGTATCGGAATTCTTTTGTATTATTCTGGAAGAAGTATTATTAAATATATGTCGTTTTTGTGTTTTCTAATTGCCTTTACCGAAATTTTTGTAACTATTTGGAGATATTTGAAAAAATTATGTTTTGTGGCTTTAGAAGATGATCAATTAATATTATCAACTAACAAAATTAATGTCACTAGTGCTAAGGAGATTGAAAAAATAGAATACAGACATGGACTCATGTATTTTATAAATTACAATAAAAACGCCATCACATTAAGAACAGATATGATGAGTGAAAATTCTGAATTTAAATTGGCTTTAGATACCTGGATTACGAGAAATAACATCTCCGAAAAAGTTGTAAAATCTTAAGTGATTTAAAAATAAGGTAAGCTATTTCAATAACTTATAAATTCAGGTTTCGAAACAGAAAAACCTCTCACTCTTAAAGTAAAACTTGCGATAGGATTATATTTAAGTGCAAATGTTCCATTGTCAGGAAAATACGGATATGCCCCTACGGAAAATTGAAAAGTACTAGTTAATAAGTTTTCGTTTCTCAACATCAATCCCAAAGTATATGCCTGATATAAATTACTGCTAAATAGTTTATGAGTTTGATTTCCAATAATGCCTAATCCTATTGTTATTACAGGCGCAAAGCGAAATCCAATTAATTGATATGGTAAATAAGCAACTGTTTCGGAGCTTAAGGTTATTTTAGTATTGCCTGTTAATGTTCTGTTTTCAAAACCATATAATTCATTATTGTTAAATGTAATTGTTTCTCCGTTTAATTTATTTTCGCCATGCACAAAATTTAAATTTAAAAATTCACGAAAAAACCATTTTCCTTTCTTATATAAATTACTGAAGTAGTATACTTTGTAATTAGTAGTAATATCATTAGCTGTTAATTTCTTAAAAAATATACCATACGAAAACGTTGCTGAAAAATATCCAACTTTAAAATGTTTTGCTCTGGCTATTTCTATACCTGTATAGTATCTGATTTTTTTATACTCTTGTTTAATTCCTCCATAAATAAATTGTATAATCAACCCCTCGGGAACATCCTCATTGGCGCCAAAACGATAAATAAATTTATCCTTATAGTACTGTTGTATTGAGAAAGCAATGTTACCTAAAATAGCATCTGTATTAAAATTTGTTTTGCTTGAGTCGATTGATTCAGATGGTTTTTTCAAAAATTTTCTAGCATAATATCTTCCTCCCGTAATGATGTTTGTACTTTGATTGAAATAACTTTTATCTTTTTTTAATTTAAATAACTTATAACTTTTTCCAGTCCATATATCATATGATAAGCTGTTAACTGGCATTAATTTTATATCTTTAATTACACTATCGCTATACTGATATGTTTTCCAGGAATGAGCCAAGGTAACTCCTCCGGCCCAAGGAGTTAGTGGAGAAAAAAAAGGCCGGTCAAATGATAATGTAACATCTGTTCCATCTTTGTTATTAAAGTAACCAAAATTTGATGAAATGTATGTATGATCAATGTTTGCAATTCCGTAATATCCATTTAATTCAAGTTCATTTGGTTTCGATAATTTTCCATACTGCTCAAATTGTTGTCCTATCCCAAACAGGTTAAGATTTCTAAACCTCACACTTGTATAAAGATCGGTAATTAGAATAGGGACAGTAATCGGCCATTTATCATGAACTATTACGTTAACATTTACACTATCCTTGTTAGAAGATGCGTTGATATAAATAGTGGCATCATTTACAAAAACAGCTTCTCTTAAAATTCGTTCACTTTCTGTTATTTCTAAAGGATTTATAGAATCATTTTGTTTAAATAATAATTTATTAATGATAATAAATTGTCTGGTTGTTATATGAGTATTATTGCCAAAGCGCTGTGCTTTATTGATAGAGTGTTTTATAGTATCATTTGTATTGTATCCAAATGGATCATAAACTATAATTTTAATACTTTTAATAATACATCCTTTAAATTTTAAAAAGGGATTAATATGCATAACCTCCTTAGATGTTTGGCTTTCAGGAAGTGTTGTAGTTTCTGGATTATGGAAAATAGCATTATACACCCATGAGCCAATTTTGTTTTTGTAAGCAATCTGTTTAATTTTTTTGTAAATTCTAAGTGAGTCATTTTTATGATGGTTGGTAGTGTTAATACTATACGTTTTTTTATTAAATAGAAAACAGAAAACTATTGATAATACAAAATATGCAAATAACTTGCAGAGTTTGGATTTCGGCGCATGATTATTTTTAATCTTATACAAGATGCATTATGCTTAAAAAACACTTAGATTAAATAAAATAAATTATTGAATTTGTAAAGTTATGTTAAGCCCACATTATATTGTATGAGCAAAAACACAGGTTTATTAAATTTCCGAAAAGGGTAAGAGACTAATTTATTCTTCTAATCCAATATGAATTAAGGCATCACCCTGATTAACGACTGGCTGATTATTGATTCCAACAATGTAACCATCAGAAGTAGATAAAATTTTATGTTCAATATTTCCAAAGGGATTACAAATAACGCCTAATAAGTCATCCTTTGAGACATAAGACCCATTTAACTTATTCATGTGAAATAGCCCACTGCTATTGGCTCGTATCCAAGTATCTTTAGTAATTTTTACAGCATGGTTATTAGGAACATCTATATCAATCATTTGATAACTTTTCATTAAACGCAAACAACCATTTACACCTTCATTTATTGCTGTGTAATCAAAGCGCATACTTTCTCCACCTTCGTAAACTAAAATCGGTTTGTTTTTTTTAGCGGCTTCCTTTCTAAATGTTCCTTCTCTGTATTTACTATCAATGATTAATGGCGCCGAAAAACTTTCGGCTAAAGCAATGTTTTCAGGAAATTCAAATACGCATCTTATTTGCGGACTGTTACTAATTTTTGCTCCGCCAGTATGAAAATCAACTCCAAAATCGATTAATGGAATAATATGTTTCATTATATCATAAGCAATCCTGCTTCCAAATGATCCGTTTTTATTACCCGGGAAGCAACGATTTAAATCTCTGCCATCGGGTAATTCTCTGCTTCCAAATAAAAAAGAGACACTATTAATTACCGGAATGGCAATGATGCTTCCGCAATTCAAATTTTTTATTTCGTCGCGTGTAATTATTTTCCTAATAATTTCAATACCATTGGTTTCTTCACCATGCATGCCTGCGCAAAGCAGTAAGGTCGGTCCTTTTTTTTTGCTTCGTGAAACAAAAACAGGAATTTCTATTTTTGTTTTCGTGTGAAGCTCATAAGAGTTTAATACTATTTGTTTGAATTCGCCTGCACTAACGGTTTGTGAATTGATAATAAAATCTTCCATTACTGACCAGGGATGTTAAATTCATTCCTTTCAACATATTCAATAATTTTACTAGCAATATCAATCCCTGTAGCGCCTTCAATGCCTTCTAACCCTGGAGAAGAATTAACTTCCATTACTAAAGGACCTCTATCACTTTGCAATAAGTCAACACCTGCAATTCCTAATCCTAATTTTTTTGCAGACTTTATAGCTGTTGCTCTTTCTTCATCTGTTAGTTGAATTAAAGAGGCTGTTCCTCCTCTATGTAAATTACTTCTAAATTCTCCTTCTTTTGCTTGTCGTTTCATAGCCCCTACAATTTGCCCATCTACCACAAAAACTCTTATATCTGCACCTTTTGATTCCTTAATATATTCTTGCACTAACATATTAGCATCCAATTTTAAAAACGCTTCAATTACCGATTTAGCAGCTTTATCGTTTTCTGCTAAAATAACGCCGATACCTTGAGTACCTTCTAATAATTTAACTACACAAGGCGCACCACCAATACTTGCAATTACAGATTCAATATCTTTTGGTTCATTTGCAAAAGCAGATTTTGGCATTCCAATTCCGGCACGTGCTAAAATTTGTAAACTGCGTAACTTATCTCTCGATCTAACTAATGCTTGAGATTCAACTGCTGTAAAAATTTTCATCATTTCAAATTGCCGAACAACAGCCGATCCGTAAAACGTAGCACTTGCACCAATACGCGGAATGACAGCATTTATGCCATTTACTTCTTTGCCATTATAGTAAATATGCGGCCGGCTTTGTTCAATTACTAAAACACATTTCATGTGATCGAGCACTAATACTTCGTGTCCGCGAAGTTCAGCGGCTTCAATCAAACGTTTAGTGGAATACAAATTTTTGTTCCGAGATAAAATTGCAATTTTCATGATGTAAATATTTATTGTTTTTTAATTGTTATAACTTGTCCCGAACTTGATTCGGGATGATTTTAGCCAGTTTATATTCTTCTGATCGCTATAGGGATTTGTTTGTGCTTGGGCAAACCTGGCTAATTCATGATATAAATATTTTTAATAGTTGTTTAATTTTAAGCCATTTGTGTAAATTAAATTAACATCCACAACGAATTTTCTTTTTAATAATCTTCTTCCAATTAGCACGGGATAACGCATGCTACCTCGATCACTTAACGAAATTGTTGTTTTTACTTTTTTTCCGCCAATAGCAATTAGCGTTTTAATAATATAACGCTCTTCCATTTCACCAAATGAATTTTTTATTTTTTTTCGAGTAAATTCATCTACTTGGTAAATGGTATTATTGAATAATCGAAAAGTTAAAATCTGTTTTTCGTTGATGGTTTTTAAAACAATATCATTGCAATGAATGGCACATGTATACGCGCCCGTATCAATTTTTGCTTCTACCTTGTCGATTCTAAGTAAAGGGAAAGCTACAAATTCTCTACGACCTATTATCTTTATTTTATGTTTTTTATCAAGCATGTTATCCTGCATCCAAATTAATTAATTAATTGGTAAACAAAAATATATTTTGATACAATTTCTATGATTTATTCTTAAAAATTAAATCTTTATGGATTTTACTAAAAATATAAAGATGTACAAAATGATTATTTTACAAATCTTTCAGGATTTACTTCTGAATTGATAGCAAAATTATTTTTAATATTACAGACTAATTGCTTTGCAAAATAGGGAGCCAGCATTACAGCTTTTGTTCCAAACCCATTAAATATAAATGCATTTTTATATTGGGGGTGATTTCCAACAACTGGTCGTCTATCTATTACAGAAGGTCTGACTCCGGCATCATGCGAAATAATTTTGTAAGGAGACGTAATTACTGAATTAATTTTTTTAAGTAATTCTGCTTTACCATTTTCTGTTGGAATGTCATTTAAATTTTCCCATTCATAAGTAGCACCTACTTTATATAAATCATTTCCTAAAGGCATAATAAAAAATCCTTTATTAAAAATATCATTTTGTAAGTTTAGGTTAGTACAATGAATCGTTAGTATTTCGCCCTTTGCCGGTTTCATTGGTATCCAATTAAAGTAAGGATTTTTAGTAATTAAATGGCCATCGCAAAATATAATATGTTTTGCGCTTAAGCTTTTGTAAATTACTTGATGAGGTTCAATCTGCAATTGAGTGTAATCACATTCTTCTTCTACATAATTATTGTCCTTATTCAGATAAATTCGCACACTTTCTAAAAAATGTTCAACATCTAAATTTCCTGCCTGTACTACTTTTGAATAGGATTTTACAATGTAGTTTTCATCTAATTGTAAGTTTTCATAAGTCGTTTTTTCTAGAAAATCGTTTTTAGTTTCATTATCATTTGCTTTTTTAAGCCACAGCAATTTTTCTTGTTCCTCTGTAAACGATTTAATAATTGATCTTTTGTGAATGAGGGTTGTATGAAGTGTTTTTTCGCAATACTCATAAAAGTTTAATAGTTCAGAAACGACATCATCCGCTAACCAACTTTTTGTTAGGCGTTTAAATACAATAGGATTCCAAATACCAGCAGCAATTTTTGAACTGTAAGATAATTGAGGTTTGCTGATGACTAAAACTTTGTAACCTGCCTTTAATAATGATAAGGATAATACAGAGCCGGCAATACCCTGGCCAACAATAATAAAATCTAAGTTTGAATTATTTTTTTTTCTTTGGTGCATGATAGCCGGGTTTTATACCACGATAGGCTCCTGAAAAGTAAACAATTAATCGAGCGCCGTAAACCATTTGTACTTGATTGTAATCGCAAAATACTTGTGCGCCTAGTCCAACATCATATTTAAGTTTATAAACAGCCTCAACGGCAGCAAAGCCACCAACGGCATTATACACTTGTGCTAAATTATAGTTAGTTGAATCGCTTAATGGTCTTCTAAAATAAGAAGTTGATGGGCCAATAAATGCAGAGAGATTATATTTTTCTTTTTCTTTTCTAAAGCCATAACAAGCGTGAAAGCTATAATTGTTGGCAGCTGTAAAATCCGTTCCGCTCATAAAAGCACCTAATCTAAAGTAATGCTGTTTTGCATTAAAGCTAAAATCTACTGCGGAATTTTTCTCATCTTTTGGCCATTTTGTATTATAATTTACTCCAACTCCAACAGATAGCCAACTATTATAAACCCTATAGCGTTTGCCGTCATAAATAATTTCTTTTTTTGGATTAAATTTTGCGGTATCAGATTGCGCAAAATATATATTGCCAAAAAATATAAATAAAATGAATATGATGAATGGTTTCAAGTTGTGCGAATATATAAAAACAATTTCACTATTGGTAATGATAATAAACCCAGTAAATTCAATCTAAATATATAAAGAACTTCTACCATTATTAATGTTCAAAAAAAATAATCATTTGGTAATGTTGGAGGTAAATCTAAAGTTAGCGAAAGATAAATCACATTACTTTTAAATATAATTTAAACCATATTCAATTTACAGAACTATTTGGATAAAAATAAGAAGTAAAAAATTATTTAGCTTATTTAGCCATTATCCATGCGCTTGGAAAGTCATTCTTTATCAATAATAGTTGAGATGTTGCATCCTCTTTATTATCATACCCACCACAGCTAACTACATGTAATCCATTTTTATTTACACCGCTAATACCTGTATTAATATTTTTAGAGGCTAAACTTTTTATTAATTTATTGGCATTTTCTTCCACTCCAAAACAACCAACCACTATTTGATATTTTTTGTTGTAAGACGAATTATTTTTATTTACAACTATCGTTGGTTTTACTATCGCTGTTTTATCAGCTATTGCAATACTATCGTTTATGGCAGCCACTAATATATTTCCCTTTTCAGATAATTTAAAAGTAGCATAGCCATTTGCATCAACTAATAATTCCGACTTCTCAATATCCTTAATAAATATAGCTTTCTTGATTTTTTGTGCAGCTGGAGTGTATGTTTTTTCGGGTGTATAAAAAGGATTGATAGATGATTCTAAAATTGGCTTCATTGGTTTTGAGTATGCTGCAAACAATAAAAATGCTAGTGTTATAGGCAGACCAACCGCTAAAGATGCAATTTTAGCATATGATTTTTCTTTAGTTTTAATTGTTTCAATAGGTATTTTCCTATCCTCAAATTGTTTTACAACAAGTTGTTTTTCAGGCTCTGGTATTAATTCATTTGCAATAACGGGTTCAAAGCCAAAAGAATCTAATAAAAAATTGACATCTGTTTTAGCTTCAAATCTTAGCAATCCATCTAAATCAATATAAAACAAGCCAATGTTATTTAATTCAAACCGTTTTTTTACAGATAATAATGACTCAATATAGTTTTTATAATCTTCAATTTGTTTAGTGGCATCTTGAATTGGAGTATTATTTTTTTGCATTAATGCAGAAATTAATAAGCCATCATTATGTATTAAGTTCTTATTAAAAAGAATATGTTTTGATTGTGGATATAAAAGATTACTACCCTTACTAAAATTAGAACTCAAATTTCTAGCAATAAATCCTCCAAACTCAGGCAAAATAACACACTCATGCTTAAACAATAGTTCAGCAATTAAATTAGTTATTTGATTAAAGTGCAACATTTTCGGTATCTAATGTACAGTTTTTTAGCGATTATACACTTACAAACTCACTAAAAAAATACTTTTTTTTACTAAATGTTTAATTACCAATTATTTATAATTTTTATATTCAAACCCTCATTTGGTAATCATACATTCAAAATTTGACAATTAATACAGACTCACTACGATGTTTGAATTCGCTTTTAATTAACATATTTTTGAATCGTTATTATTTAGAAATGTTTTAAATAGCTTTAATTTTATAAAGATTATTTTACCTTTGCACCCCATGTTTAAATTTAAAACGTACACCTATATAACATTTATTTGCTGTTTATTTTTAACCAGTATCTCATTTGCTCAAAAACCATCCTTAACTACTAAGGATATTATTTTTAAAATGATAAAAACAATTGATGATTTGGAAAGATTGAAATACAGTTTAAAAATTATTGAGCGTGGTAAAAAAGGTTTTAATCATTACGAGTCGTCTGTAAAATTAAATAGAAAACCACGTAAAATTTATTTATACATCAAGGGGATTGAACTATTATGGGTTAGTGGCTGGAATAATAATAAAGCCTATGTAAAACCAAATTTCTTTCCTTACATGAATTTAAGTTTAGACCCTTTAGGTTATTTAATGCGTCAAGATCAACACCATACATTAAACGAAATGGGAGTTGATTATTTTGGAGGATTAATTGAATATATGGCTCTGAAAAACGGCAACAAGTTTGATAACTATTTTAAACTGGAAGGAGAAGAAAGAATAAATAATCGCCCATGTTACAAGGTTATTATTGACAACAAAGACTTTGCCTATGAGACCTATACTATTGGAGAAAATGAAAGTATTACCTCTATTGCCAGAAAGTTGCATATAAGCGAATACATGATATTAGAAGTGAATCCAAAATTTAAAGATTATTTTGACATTCTTAAAAAAGGCCAAACTATTAAGGTACCAAACGCTTATGCTAAACATGTTACGTTGTATATTGATCAACTGTATTTTTTACCTATCAGTATTAAAATATTAGATGATAAAGGGCTTTACGAACAATATGATTATCATTTTTTGCAGGTAAATCCTAAAATTGATGATGCTGAATTTACTAAGCAATACAAAGACTACAAATTTTAAAAACAAACAATTTTTTAATTGAGTTGTTAAATCTATAAATGAGCGCAATAATTATAACTAAAAATACGGAATTAATGCAACGGGTAATTGATGAAATTAAAACCTGTTACGATCCTGAAATTCCGGTAGATGTTTGGGAATTGGGTTTAATTTATGAGTTGGATTTAAACGACGATCATGAATTAAAAATAACCATGACTTTAACGTCACCTAATTGCCCCGTTGCCGAATCATTACCTGCCGAAGTTGAAAATAAATTAAAATTAATTGCCGGCATAAAATCTGCTGAATTAAAATTAACCTTTGAACCTACCTGGACTAAGGATATGATGAGTGAAGTGGCTCAATTAGAGCTGGGCTTTATGTAGTTTAAATTATTTATTTAGTAAAATGTCTCAAGAAATTATTAATAAAGTTGCTAATAGTGGATTAATAACAATTGATTTAGAAGAGTTTTATCCTAAAGGCGAACGCGTATTGTTTGATTTAAAACCACTATTATTTCAGGAATTAATTTTAAAAGAAAAAGATTTTCGCGAATTTATTAAAGAACATGATTGGGCAGGCTATAAAGATAAAATGGTAGCCATTACTTGCACAGCCGATGCTATTGTGCCAACTTGGGCGTTTATGTTAGTAAGCATTGCCCTTGAACCTTTTGCTAAAAAAATTATTTTTGGAAGTTTAGCTACATTAGAAGCTATATTATTTAACGAAGTTCTTAAAACAATTAATTATTCTGAATATCAGGATAAACGTATTGTTATTAAAGGTTGTGGTAATTTGCCAGTTTCTATAAATGCCTATGTTGACCTAGTGAGAGGATTAAAACCCTTTGCAAAATCAATTATGTACGGCGAACCTTGCAGTACTGTCCCTTTATACAAAGCCCCGGCAATAAAGTAATTAGAGTTTTATTAAAAACTCAATTATTTTTAAATTGTATATTTATATCCTTGAATAATTATATTAAATATTTACTATCAACAGTTTTTTTGTTTCAATTCGTTTTGAGTTTGGCTCAAGAAGATGGAGGAAGACAACTTCGTAATAGGCGCAAGAATCCTATTGTGAAAACGCGTTTTGGAATTTCGCCGGTTTTAAGTTTATATAAGTCAAATAAGAATCACACAACTGGCACTAAACCAAAAATGGCATTTCATTTTTCATGGAAAGAAGAAATTAGATTAGATAAAAATAATCGAAATTTTTTTATGGTAGGTGCAGAGTATATATTTCATGGAGTAAATTTTAATTCGTATTATTTTTATGAGGATAGTTTAAAATTATATACTCCCGAAAGGTTAAAGTATAAATATAGTTTAACTATTCATGAGTTAGATTTTCCTATTCAATTAAAGCACTCATTTCAAAAAGAGACAAATACTATTTTTTCGAGTTATATTTTTGCAGGCTATTGCTACAGATTTTTAGTTGATAGTCGTTTAAAAGTTTCTGAAAACGGAAACGAATTGGTAAATCAATATGAGTCTTTAAAATTTAAAAGTCCTGCTTTTAATCCTGCCAATAGTTCTTTTTTAAATGTTGGTGCAGGGTTTCAAAAAAACACTCCGTTAAAGCATAATGCCGTATTTGCAGAAATACAATTCAGATATGGCTTGTCTCCTTTTTATTTTAATGAATCTTTTTCAGCTTCGAGTTTATATACAAATAGTCATTTTTTATTAATAACCGTTGGGTTTAAAATATAACTATAATGGTTTTAAAATTGCATAAACCATCTGAACAAATTTCCGGTAAAATTTATTTGCCAGGATCAAAAAGTATTAGTAACCGAATTTTAATTATTAAAGCATTGTCAGATTTATCATTTGCAATTAAAAACTTATCTGATTCGGATGATACAACACATTTAAAAGATGCGTTAGATAATTATTCAGTAAATAGAGTTATCAATATTGGTCATGCAGGAACTGATATGCGTTTTTTAACGGCGTTTCTTTCTTTAAAGAATAATCGTTATGAATTAACAGGGTCAGAACGAATAAAGCAACGTCCAATAAAAGATTTAGTGGATGTATTAAAAAAAATAGGCGCAGAAATTGAGTATAAAAATAGAGATGGTTTTCCACCATTAATAATAAAAGGAAAACAATTAGATGGTGGTAAAGTTGAAATAAGCGGTTCTGTTAGTAGCCAATTTATAACGTCCTTATTACTTGTAGCTCCTTATTTTAAAAATGGGTTAGAGTTAACCATTATTAATGAGTTAGTTTCAAAACCATATGTAAATATGACCATTGAGTTGATGAAAGAGTTTGGTGCTTCTGTTGATTGGAGGGATAATACTATTTCTGTTAAAGCAATTCCTTATACTTATTCTAAAAATGAATATACTGTAGAAAGTGATTGGAGTGCAGCTTCCTACTATTATAGTTTAGTGGCATTATCTCCAGTCAATACAACATTAACGCTTAGTGGTTTATTTAAAAATAGTTTGCAAGCAGATTCTATTTGCGAAACACTTTATAAATCATTTGGTGTTTCAACTGAGTTTTTAAATGATGAAATAGTAATAACTAAATTAAATAAGCCCGATGCTAATTTGTTTGAATATGATTTCATCAAATATCCAGATATTGCTCAAACAGTTTTGTGCACTTGCATAGGATTAAATTTCCCATTTAAATTTACCGGCCTTCAAACCTTAAAAATAAAAGAAACAGATAGAATAATTGCTTTGAAAAAAGAAGTTAAAAAGTTAGGAAATGATTTAACTATTTCTGAAAACTCTATTCAATTCGCAAATAATTATTCAACCTTTTCTAATCAAGATATTTCTATTGCTACTTATAATGATCACCGAATGGCAATGAGTTTTACTCCATTATGTTTAATATATGATAGTATAACAATTGAGAATGCTGAAGTTGTTTCTAAATCATATCCATTGTTTTGGGAGCATATAAAGCAAATTGGGATTAATCAAAGCCAATTGTAATGAACTATACAGATATCATTAGTAGCATTGGCGTATCCTTAATTTTGGTGGCATTTTTTCTTAATACATTTAAGTACTTAGATGGTAGTAATAAACTGTATTTTACACTAAATATTGTTGGAGGAATATTTGCCTGCTATGGTAGTATTTTATTAAACTCTTTGCCTTTTATTATTTTAGAAGGAACTTGGAGTTTAGTAGCGGTGGTTGGATTAATTAAAATCTTAAAACAATAAATTACTCTTGGATTTTTTATCTTTTAAATCTTCAATAAAAATTTCGTGAACAATAATGAAGTTTGGATTTAATTTAATCGCATCAAAAATGGTATGATTATGTAAATAACGATTATCTCCTTTGATGATTAAAAAATAATCAGAATTTTCTAATTCAGGAAGTAGCTTGGTTGTTTGTTCAACATCACCTGAAAATAAATCAAATTCAGGTTTTTGTATACTGTCAAATTTTGGTTGAAAAGAAGTTTGGTTTGGTAATAAATTAAATTCAATATTTAGTTCTTCATGAATAAATCCATAAAGAGGGAAATAAAAATCTTCCCCTTGCTTATGTGTGAAATCTAATAAATCAATTAATTGCAAATCAATGTTTAATGCTTCATTTAATTCGTGCACCACTCTGTAAATGCTTTCGGTGCAGGTAATCGAAAAGATATCAAAATCAAAATGCTCTTCAGCATTAATATCTAAATTGTATGTTGCCAAATTAGTTTAAGCTGAAGAGCATTTAATTATTTTGTTATTTATCCTTGAGTTTTTTCAAGTAATTCAGAACTTATTCCTGTAGAGCTATAGCCGCCATCGTGGTATAAATTCTGCATAGTAACCATACGTGTTAAATCTGAAAACATACTAACTGTAAAATTTGCACAATCATCAGCACTTGCATTACCTAATGGAGATTGTAAATCAGCAAAGTCATAAAAATCAGAGAATCCTTTGATGCCATTTCCTGCAGATGTTTTAGTAGGAGATTGAGAAATAGTATTGATACGCACTTTCTTTTGTTTACCATAATGGTATCCAAATGTACGAGCAATACTTTCTAACATTGCTTTAATGTCTGCCATGTCTGTATAAAACGGATACGTACGCTGAGCTCCAATATAAGATAAGGCTACAACAGAGGCATGCTCGTTTAAAGCATCTAATTTATGAGCAGCTGCTAACATTTTATGAAATGATAAGGCAGAAACATCAATTCCTTTTTGAAAAAAATCATAATTTAATTCAGTATAAGGAATGTTTTTACGAATATTAACGCTCATTCCAATAGAATGTAAAACAAAATCAATTTTACCACCTAATACATCCATTGATTCGGTATATAATTTCGTGATATCTTCCATGCTAGTTGCATCTGCTGGAATTATTTTAGCTCCCGTTTCCTCTGCTAATTTATTAATTTCTCCTAAACGCATAGCGATTGGAGCATTAGTCAAAGTAAAAGTGGCGCCTTCTTCGTGGCATTTTTGAGCTACTTTCCATGCAATTGAATTTTCATCTAATGCACCGGTAATAATTCCGCGTTTTCCTTTTAATAAGTTGTAAGCCATATCATGAGTTTTTTTAGTTGGGTAAATATACGATTTACTGTTAAATTTTAATGAAATAAATAGGGTTTATAAAGGCAATTTTTTAACCAGATTGGAACATAAAATAGATGTTTTTTTTATTTCTAGTTACAAGAATAGCTTTCTAATATTTCTCCTAGGCTTTATAAAACAATGTGTCTATGTAGTTTATATCATAAGCATACATAAATTACTCGTATAAAAAGTAATCTTTTTGTATAAAATAGTTTGCGGATTCATAAATCTGCATCATATTTCTATTCATACTATCTGCTTTTTGTTTTAATTGATTTTTATAATTAATAGGATCCAAACTTTTATACTTTCTTAAATAAGTTTCTTCATTAGCGAGTGTTTTATAATAATAAAAACCATGATTATCAACACAGCCTATCTTATCATCCGCCGAAAAAACAACGAAGGGATGTTGTTCTTTTAAAATATTAATTCCAAATGTTTGATTGGTATAATTTGCTCCTATTATTCCCATAATGGTTGCTGGAATATCTGGCTGATAACAAGGTGATGATATTGTATCTGCCTTAAATAGTTTTGGTTGATGAATAATACATGGTACATGATTATAACTTAATGGCATTTCATAAGTATGTCCCATCGATAAGCCATGGTCACCCAAAAATATAAATACGGTATTGTTATACCATGGTTGTTTTTTTGCCTGTTCCACAAATCTTCCAATAGACCAATCAGCATACATAGTACAATTGTCTTGTTGCGTTTCTCCATTTGGTTTAAATGAAATATCCTTAGGTATTCTCCATGGGCCATGGTCAGATGCTGTCATTACAACTGATAAAAATGGTTGTTTACTTTTTCTGTTATTGGTTGTTTCAATTAACTTATCTAGTAGTACATGATCAGCTACACCCAATGAACTTTCTACTTGAGAATTGTCAAAATCATATTGACTAATACTGTGTTCAAATTTATTGAGTTTAAAAAAACCTTGCATATTATCAAAGTGCGGATCATGTGTTGTATAAAAATAAGTTTCGTAACCTTCTTTAGACAATAATGTTCCTATTCCATTAAAAGAATTTTTAACATAACTTTTCATTGATTTCTCGGCGTATATACTTGGAAAACCGGATGTGGTAGAAAATAAACCATTAAAGGTGTGAATACCTGATGAGAAAAAAGTATTAAAAAATATAGATTCTTTATTTAATTTATCTAAGTGGGGAGTTAAATTTTTTCCACCATAATAGCCCATTTTAAATACCGACATGCTTTCCATTACAACAATCACAATATTGTATTTTCTTTTTGGTTGTGATGTATCAATTATTTTCCTGTCTATTGTTTTTTCAAATGGACTAGTAATTCCTAGATAACTTCTTGTAAAAGCTAAATGCTCATTTATTTTTTCTGGTATTTTGTATGGTTTTCTATTTTCGTCATAGAGAACTGTTCTCCAAAATGTAAAATTGGCATTAATTGCTATTTGATTAATGAAATTATTTTGTGATACAATTGATAAACCCTCATGTAACCCTGAGCGATCCGATGTTCGTCCTCTTGCACCAAGTGTAACAAATATTGATAAAATAATAAATAGTAACAATGAGTAAGGCCATTTTAATGAAACTTGGGCAGACTGTTGTATTTTAAAATTATTAAATTGTTTGTTTGTTAACCGAATAAAAAAGTACGTTGTAATAAAAAACACTAAAAAGAAACCCCAATACGAAAAGCTTCCAAAAATTAACCTAAAGGCAAAAGCTGGACTATCATTCCATAAAAACGCTCCTTTGTTTAAGTGCGTGCCAAATTGTGTAAAATAAGGTATGTCTGCTATGCAAACAAAATGATAAATCAATTGTAAGATTAAAAAACTATAAAATCCAAAAATATACAAGGCATTTTGTTTAAAAAAATACCCTATTGACCAAATAATAGTGGGTAAGAAAGCTATCCAACAAAATACCGCTGTATCAAATTCAAGCCCCATTCTAAAAGCCATTAATTTTTCTGCGAAAGGAACAATTCCAACATCTGATGATTTATTGATGTTGTAAAATAATAAACGAATGCAAAAAAATACCGCCAAGTTTATTGCATATAGTTTAAGTAATAACTTAATGTATGCTGGTATGTTTCCACTAATTTTTTTAAGCATTCAATAATTCTTTCGCATTCTTTAATGCTATTTCTGTTGGTGAACCTGTACTTAACATTTTTGCAATTTCTGCTACGCGTTCATCTTTTGTAAGAGCTTTAATGTTCGAAGTTGTTTTGTCTTTAGTATCTGATTTATAAACAAACAAATGGTTACTCCCTTTACTTGCCATTTGTGGTAAATGCGTAATTGTAATAACTTGCATAGTTTTTTCCATCGCTAATAAAATGTTTCCAATTTTATCGGCAACATCTCCACTTACTCCAGTATCTATTTCATCAAAAATAATGGTTGGAAGTGCGGTTCGTTCGGCTAATAGTGCTTTTAAACATAACATTAAACGGGATAGTTCACCGCCCGATGCTGTTTTGTGTAATTCTTTAAATTCAGCACCCTTATTGGCTGTAAATAAAAAAGAAATAGCATCTAACCCATTAACCGTTAGATTATCCTGTTTTTTTAATTCTATTTTAAATTGCGCATTTGCCATTGATAGGCTAGTGAGCATAGTTTTAATATTTTGTTCTATACCAATAGTTGATTTTTGACGTTTATCAGATAATTCTTTGGCTATTGTTTTACATTGCTTTTCTAATGCTAAAATTTCTTTTTGTGTTTTTTCAATACTTAATTCTAAGGATGAAAACTGTTGAAGTTTGTTTTCAATATCATCTTTTATAACTAATAATTCATCTTCGGACTTAACGCCATGTTTTTTTAATAAGCGATTGAGTTTGTCTAATTGGGCATTTACTTCTTCAAGTCGCACATTGTCATAAACAACATCTTCTTCGCAACCATCAATATCTTTTGATAATTCTTTTAATTCGATAGTTACTGAATTTATGCGTTCATACAATTCATTAAACTGTTTTCCAAATTTAGAAACGCTTTGTAATTGTTGTTTTATTATAGCTAAAGCCGAAATTATATTTTCATCACTCCCTGAAATAGCATGTGAAGATTTTACTAGGTTTGCTTTAATAAATTCGGCATTTTCTAAAGTCTCACCTTCTTCTTCAAGCTGCTTTTGTTCCCCAACTTTAATATTGGCCTCTTCTAATTCATTAAACTGAAATTGAAAATAATCTAGTTCTTTTTTTGCTTGTATTTCTTGAGCAGATAATTCTTCTAAATGTTTTTTTAATTTTTGTAGTGTAACAAATTGTTTTTTGTAATCGGTAAACAAGGAGATTGTTTGAGCAAAGGCATCTACTAATTCAAACTGAAAATTAGTTTCCTTTAATAATAAAGTTTCGTGTTGCGAGTGAATATCAATTAATTGATCACCTAATTCTTTCAATACACTAATTGTTGTGGGTGTGTCGTTAATAAAAGCACGCGATTTACCTTCAGGAGTAATTTCTCTTCTGATAGTAGTTAGTTCTTCAAAATCCAATTCATGGCTTTCAAAAAAAGAGGTTAATTGATATTCTGCAATATTAAATTGCGCTTCAATAATGCATTTTTTTGATTTGTCATGAAGCGAGCTTACATCCGCTCTATTGCCCAATGTTAATCCAAGAGCTCCTAATAATATTGATTTTCCTGCACCTGTTTCTCCAGTAATAACAGTTAAGCCTTTGTTCAAATGAACTTCGGTTTCTTCAATGAGTGCGAAATTTTTTATTCGTAAATGTTGTAACATATCTAGGTTAAATATCGGAAAATAATCATTATTCAAAATGTTTATTTTAAACAGAATAGACTTTCATTTTCAACATATATTTATTTTTTAAACATGCGCCTAAATCAAAATCATCACTCAATCATTTAAATAGCCTATTCACTCAAAACCATGTAACGATTCTGACTTTCTATCGTAATACATTACAAAAGCATCAAATAATTAAACTATAGGTGTTTTTTTAACCAATTTAATGGGCATTAA
>JBILOV010000156.1:0-5547 GCA_044374335.1 Bacteroidia bacterium
ATATCATTGTGATCCAAAATTGCCTCTACAATTTGTATCGGTTGCCTCCCAAAAAAACTTTATTGCACTTTATCATATGGGTATTTATGCGAACCCCGAATTATTAAACTGGTTTGTAAGTGAATATCCCAAACATTGCAAAGCCAAATTAGATATGGGGAAAAGTTGTATTCGTTTCAAAAAAATGGATGATATTCCGTATAAATTAATTGGAGAGTTAATGAAAAAAATAACAGTAAAAGATTGGGTTGTGATGTATGAAACAAATTTCAAAAAAGACTCTAAAAAATAATTTAAACCAATACTAAGGGAATATCAATTTTATGCCTTACACTTTCAACAGTAGTACCAAATAAAATATCTTTAAAAGTTGTATGTCCGTGTGTTCCCATTACTAATAAATCACACCCATTTAACAATTTAGGAATAACTGTCTTAGGCCTTCCAAAACCTAAAATAACTTCGCAAATATAACCCTCGTCGATTAATTGATTTTTATATAGCTGCAAATTATCGCTATCTTCCATTCGCTCATAATCATTGGTGTTTTCACCATACATTACTGCATTTGTACTTTCTAAAACATGTATTAAAATATAATTCGCCTGATTACCACCAAGCTGCAAAGCCTTATTAATTGCCTTACTATCACTGCTGCTAAAATCAACAGTAATGGCTATAGTAGAATAGGGTTTTGGTGATTCAAAATTAATTTTAGGAACATTTCCATGAAACTGAGATGAAATGGAATGCTTTGCTTTTTTAAATAAAGGTTCAAATGCTATGAATAATAAAATGCCTAAACACAACATCATAAACGGTATTACTGTTACTGCAATTAGAAAAGAATAGTTAGAAGTTTGTAACCAATCTTTTATTTTATTAAATAACATTTGACAATTTAAAAACACAATCACTGAAACAGAAATCCAAGAAGCTATTTTTTGCCAAAGGGGAATTACAAATTCTCCCATTCTTTTTTTATTACTTACAAAGTGAATTAATGGAATAATAGCGAAACCTAATTGCAAACTCAATATCACCTGACTTAAGACTAGGAGATCACCCGTCTTTTCTTCGCCTAAAAAATAAATCGTTAAAAATGCGGGAACAATTGCAATTAATCGTGTTAACAATCTTCTTATCCAAGGTTGCAATCGCAGATTTAAATACCCTTCCATGATAATTTGACCTGCTAAAGTTCCGGTAATAGTGGAGCTTTGCCCAGCTGCAATTAATGCAATAGCAAACAACATAGGTGCCAATGTGCTGCCTAGCATAGGCGCCATCATTTTATGAGCATCTTGTATTTCAGTAACTTCAATTCCTGTATTAAAAAAAGTAGTTGCTGCAATAATTAAGATAGCCGCATTTACAAATAAGGCTAAGTTCAATGCTACCGCACTATCAATAATATTAAATCGAATTGCTTTCTTAATTTCTATAGTAGTTCTTTCAAATTGTCGTGTTTGCACTAATGATGAGTGTAAGTATAAATTATGCGGCATAACCGTTGCACCAATAATACCAATAGCTATATATAAAGCATTTTCATTTGTAAAACCAGGAATTAAACCTTTAGAAATTTCGATTACATCTGGCTTTGCAATTAATAATTGAATAAAAAATGAAGCGCCAATAATGGCAACTAATGAAATAATAAATGCTTCTAATTTTTTTATACCAGCATTTAATAAAAATAAAAGCACAAAACTATCAAGTACTGTAATGCAAACACCTCCTAAAATAGAAATAGATGGAAATAATAAATGTATACCAATAGCCATACCCACTACTTCCGCCAAATCACATGCAGCAATAGCAATTTCAGCTAAAATGTATAAAAAATAATTAATAAATTTTGAGTAATGATCTTTGGATGCTTGCGCCAAATCTCTTCCGGAAACAACTCCTAATCTAATACAGTGACTTTGTAATAACAGAGCAATTAAATTACTCATTACCAATACCCAAATTAAGCTGTAACCATATTTACTGCCACCTTCAATATCGGTTGCCCAATTTCCCGGATCCATGTAACCAACACTAATCATATAAGCAGGGCCAATAAATGCTAATAGCTTTTTAAAACCACCTCTATTGGAAGTGTTTACTGAAGCATTAACTTCATCTAACGATTTATGATTATTAATTGCCATTTTTTAAATGCACTAAAATATGAGAGGCAACCTGCTCACTCAAAAACTCATGAATCTTATTGTTATTTATGATAATCTTTAATGATGCGTCATAATCATTAAAAGAAGTAATTTGAATTGTATTTCCTAAACTTAAATTTAAGGCAGTTAAGTGTTTTAAAAATTTTGTTTCATGATTGCTAACTCCTGAAAAAATATACACCTGTTTTTTATTTGCAATACTCAAAGGAATAGAATTCACAACACGCATATTGCCATCCTTATCAGGTATTGCATCACCGTGAGGATCAAACTTTGGATGACCTAAAAAGGCATCCAATTTTTCAACTAGCTCATTGCTATTAATATGTTCTAATTGCTCCGCAATTTCATGAACTTCGTCCCATTTAAAGTTCAATTTTTTAACTAAAAAAACTTCCCACAATCGGTGTTTACGAATAATAGTTAAAGCAATTTTTTTTCCTTTAATGGTCAATAAAACACCGTGATATTTTTTATATGAAACAATTTTTTTTTCGGATAAGCGCTTTATCATATCGGTAACACTTGCCGGCTGCATGGATAACTTTATAGCTATATCATTTGTAGAAACAGGTTTAGATTGATTAAACTCTTCTAATTTAAATATTGCTTTTATATAGTTTTCTTCTGTAAATGAAGTTTCCATGACACAAAACTAATAATTTAATTAATCTAAACAAATTTTTAGGCTAATCTAAAATTATAAATCCAAATTGATTTTGTAAGTTCTAAATAGAAATTAAATTGGATTATATGAATAAAACATTTTAAGAATACGCTGTGAATCCTTTACTGCTTATTGATGGATATTAGGAGTAGTTAAAGCAGTATTAAAAAATAAAAAAAGGACAAACTAAAATGGTAATTTAGATTAGATTAACGCTTTGCAATAAACAAAATAGAAGTTAAAATAGTTACAGTAAAATTATTGTTGCATTAATTCTTCCCAAAACTCAGCGCCACGGCGGGTGTGAGGAATAACAATAGTGCCACCAACGATGTTGGCTACAGCAAAAATCTCATAAACCTCTTCTGTTGTACAGCCTTGTTCATGGCATTTTAGTAAATGGTATTTAATACAATCGTCGCAACGTAAAACCATGCTAGCTACTAAGCCAAGCATTTCTTTTGTCTTAACATTTAAAGCACCTTCAGTATACGTTTGAGTATCTAAATTAAATAATCGTTTAATTACTAAATTATCTTTTCCTAAAATAACATCGTTCATTTTTGAACGATAGTCGTTGAACTCTTTAACTTGGTTTGACATATTATGCTAAATTGTGTTTCTTAATTACATATGCACTTACAAAAATACTTATTTCGTATAGTAAATACATTGGTACAGCAACCACCATTTGTGAAGTTACATCTGGCGAAGGAGTAATTATAGCAGCAGCAATTAAGATGACTACTACAGCATATTTGCGATATTTCCGCATAAATGTTGGAGTTAAAACTCCCAAACGGGTTAAAAAATAAACCATGATAGGAAGTTCAAATACAAGACCAGAAACGAGAGTCATAGTTGAAATCAAAGAAATATAGTCATCTAAGGTGTTATTAGTTTGAACAATACCACTATCAGATAATTGATAATTTATTAAGAAATTATAAGACATTGGGAACAATAAAAAGTATCCAAAGAAAATTCCTATTAAAAACAAAATAGAGGCCACAATCACAAACCATTTTGCTGGAGCTGATTCTGTGGTTTTTAAAGCTGGTTTAATAAATTTCCAAATCTCATATAATACATAAGGAAACGCTAAAATAATTCCACCTAAAAGCGCAATCCACATATGTGTAAAAAATTGTTCAGATGCAGAGAGCGTCTGTAAATGCGGATTTTTTAAAGTCATGCACATAACATCGCCTGCGCCAATTTTATATCCTAAAGAACATAAAGCTCGGTAAGAAATAAAATCCTGTTTTAAGGGGCCAAAAATAATGGTGTCAAATAAAAAATTATTGAAACAAAATAATCCTATTGCAAAAATAACTATAGCAATTGCACTGCGCACTAAATGCCATCTTAATGCATCTAAATGTTGCATAAACGACATTTGCATCGACATTTCTTCTTGTTGGTTATCTGCCATAATCAGCGGCAAATTTAAGCATTATTATTGAGGATTATAGTCTTTAAAATACTACTGAATTTGAAAGAATTGACTTTATAGTTTTTAAAGCAACTGATTTAATATTTCACCAAAACGGTAAATATCTTCGAACGAATTATACATTGGAACAGGCGCGCAGCGTATAACATTTGGCTCTCTCCAATCTGGTATTACGCCATTTTTAATTAGTTTGTTGTATAGTGCTTTCCCTTGGCCATGAGCTACAATACTAATCTGACAACCTCTGTTTGCTTTAGGAGTAATAATTTCTAAACAGTTATTTTTTTGCTTATTAATTTCTCCAACTATAAATTCTAAATAGGCGGTTAATTCTCTACTTTTTTCATTCAATTTATCCATTCCAACTTCGTCAAACATATCTAAAGATGCTTTATAGGCTGCCATAGATAAAATTGGCGCATTACTTAATTGCCAACGTTCAACCGTTTCAATAGGCATAAATACTCTATCCATTTTAAAACGGGTTTCTTTATCATGACCCCACCAACCTGCAAATAAAGGCATGTCTGTATTTTTATGATGTTGCTCGTGAACAAATGCTCCGGCAACACTTCCTGGACCTGCATTTAAATATTTGTAAGAACACCACGCCGCAAAATCAACATTCCAATCATGTAAGTGTAATTTTAAATTTCCGGCACCATGCGCTAAATCAAATCCAACAATGGCTCCCACTTTATGACCAGCTTCAACAATGGATTTCATATCAAAAACTTGTCCACTAAAATAATTTACACCTCCAATCATTATTAATGCTAATGAATCTTTATTGTCATCAATGGCTTTGTAAATATCTTCGTGGCGAACTTCGTATTCGCCTTCGCGTGGCCCAATTTCAATTAGCGCATCGTCTATATCAAAACCATGAAATTTTACTTGAGATTGTAATGCGTATTGATCACTTGGAAATGCTTTGGCTTCGCATAAAATTTTATAGCGTTGTTTTGTTGGACGATAAAATGACACCATTAACAAGTGTAAATTCACGGTTAATTGATTCATCATGACTACTTCAGAAGGCAAAGCGCCAACTAGTTTAGCCGTTTTATCTGTTAAAATTTCATGGTAACTCATCCAAGGATTTTTTGCTAAAAAATGACCTTCAACACCATAAGTAGCCCAATCATTTAACTCTTGTTGAATATAATCTTGAGTTGTTTTTGGTTGTAAACCTAAAGAGTTTCCTGTAAAATAAACCATATCATGCCCTTAGAGCTGAGGAA
>JBILOV010000158.1:0-5508 GCA_044374335.1 Bacteroidia bacterium
CTTTTTCAAAAAATAATTACATTTGCCATGAATCTTTTAGGGGTGCTTTAACTGAATTATTATTTAAAGCTGAGATTATACCCATTACACAAAAACGCCAAACGTTTAAGTGTATGCACCTGATCAGGGTAATGCCTGCGTAGGGAAACAGTTAACAAAGATGTCGCATCCCCTTGCGATGTTATTATTAACAATAAATAAAAAGTGTAAAAATGAACTTTAAAACAATCAAAAAAGCAATGGCTTTAGCCTTGTTCATGTCTTGCTCGTATAGCTTGCAAGCGCAATCAAAACTGAGTGGATTTGTATCAGATCCCGACAAAAAACCAATCCCATTTTCGGTAGTAGGAATTAAAAACACTTTCTTATCAACGCAATCAAATGCTGATGGATTATTTGAGTTTATAAACTTAAAACCTGGCAAATATGTATTAGTTACAAAATGCGTTGGTTATAAAGTAAGAGAAGATTCATTAGAGGTTAAAGACTTGAAGACAATTGAAATTACAATGACTCAAGAGAATAAATCACTTGATGAAGTTGTTGTAAATGCAACACGTGTAGATAACACTTCTGCTTTTGCTTATTCTAATTTAAGCGGAGAGGATATTAAAAAACAAAACGTTGGACAAGATCTGCCTTATGCGTTAAACTCTATGGCTTCAGTTGTAATTAATTCCGATGCGGGAAATGGCGTAGGTTATACTGGTTTACGCATAAGAGGAACAGATGGAACTCGTATTAATGTAACAGTTAATGGTGTGCCTATTAATGATGCTGAAAGCCAGGGAACATTTTTTGTAAACATGGCAGACATTTTATCATCAACAAATAATTTACAAGTACAACGTGGGGTTGGTACTTCGGCTAATGGAGCAGGTGCTTTTGGCGCTAGTATTAATATGCAAACTAACCAATTAAATGAAAAGGCCTATGCTGAAATTAATAATAGTGTTGGTTCGTTTAATACTATAAAAAATACCATCACTGCAGGAACAGGTTTAATTAATAATCATTTTACTTTTGATGCTCGGGCTTCGCGCATTAATAGTGATGGTTATATAGATAGAGCATCCTCTAAACTAAATTCATTTTATGTTTCGGGTGGATATTATGGAAAGAAATCAGTTGTAAAAGCAATCATGTTTAGCGGTTGGGAAAAAACCTATCAAGCTTGGTATTATGTACCAGCAGATAGTTTAAATAATGGTAACCGAACATTTAATCCAAGTGGCATGTATACGGATGCTAACGGAAATATTAAATATTACAATAACGAAACCGATAATTACCGCCAAGATAATTATCAATTACATTTTATTCATTCGTTTAATAATAAATTAAATGTGAATGTAACAGGTCATTACACTAAAGGAAAAGGCTATTATGAGCAATATAAACCAGGCGAATTATTAACAGATTATAACATGCCAGAGGTTATAGTAGATAGTAATACCACAATATCATCTACTGATTTAATCAGACAGCGTTGGTTGGATAATGATTTTACGGGAGTTATTACTAATATTAATTATAAGCCAAATTCCTCATTAAATTTTGTATTAGGTGGTGGTTATAGTACTTATTTTGGGAAACATTTTGGCGAAGTTATTTGGGCGCAATACAGCAACCCAAAAGATTTTAAACCTATGTATTATAACAATCAAGCTAACAAATATGATGCGAATGTATATTTAAAAACTACCTTTCGTCCAACAGATAAATTAACCGCTTTTGTTGATTTACAATATCGCAATGTGAATTACGATTTCCTAGGTTTTGATACATCTTTAACCGAAAAGAAACAAGTATATACATCTTATGGATTTTTTAATCCTAAAGTGGGGATAAATTATTTGCTAACTAAAAATACAAATGTGTACGCTAGTTATGGCATTGCAAATAAAGAACCTAACAGAGATGATTTTGTTCAGTCAAGTAAATTAAGTCGTCCAAAATCAGAACAGTTAAATGATTTAGAAATAGGTGTTACTCACAGATTAAAAAATGTAAGTATTGGTGTTAATTATTACGACATGCAATATAAAAATCAATTAGTATTGAATGGTCAAATTAATGATGTGGGTGCTTATAATCGTGTAAACGTTGATTATAGTTATAGAAGAGGAGTTGAGGTTGAATTAAATGCCAAAGTCACCAAGTATTTTACTTTTAATGGAAATGTAACTTTGTCTCAAAATAAAGTAAATAATTATACCGAATATATTGATAGTAGTAATGTAGATTATTCTGTATTTACACAGTATAAAGTTAAATATACAAATACAGATATTTCCTTTTCTCCAAATATAATAGCAGGTGCAAATTTTATTTTTAAACCAATTAAAAATTTAGAAATTTCTTTTTTAAATAAATATGTTGGTAAGCAATATTTAGATAATACTTCTGATAATGAAAGAGCAATTGATGATTATTTAGTTACCGATTTAAGAGTAAATTATATGATTAAAACAAAGTTGATTCAAGAAATAAACTTGATTGCTGTAGTTTATAATTTATCGAATAATAAATATGAAACCAATGGTTATAACTATAGTTATTACTTAGATGATAAATTAATTAAAGCTAATTATTTAGCTCCTGCGGCTCCAACAAATTTTATGTTAGGTCTTAATTTAAAATTTTAAGTTTTTTATTTTTATTTGAGAAGTTGACCTTATAAATATAGCTAAGAAGTTTTAAGGTTTTTTTGAAAGCGGCTTAATGTTATCCTTTACTAACGCAGAGAAACAATTAGCCGCTTTTTTTATTTGTTCTGAATCTGTTTTAGGAATTTCAAACTCTGCATTTTCACAAAAAATAATATTTGAAATACCTAGTTCTTTTATGGTATCTAAATAATTATTGTCATCTAAAGACAATAGAAAATAAGCAGATGTTTTATCTATATTTTTTAGTTCAATTGTTTTTATGTAAATCTGTTTTTTGTTGGATAGCAGTAATAATGCCCCCTTTTTTCCGAATCCTAAATTATCACGAACTATAATTTTTAGATATTTCTTTTCAGCATGTATTATAAATTGAACTAAATAATTTTTTTTAATGGTTACCTGCATTAATTCTACCGGTAATTTTATTGCAGGACTTTGCAATGAGCAAGAGTCTGAGATTAAAGTAAATTGACAGGGTGATTGTCCATATATTATATATGACATAATAAAGGAACAAATAAAAAACAACTGCTTCATAATTTTAATTTTTTCTTTAAAAATAAAATAGGATAAAGCAAAAACACCTTACCCATGTGAAAATATTTTTTCGAGTTATTATTTTTGTTTGAATCCTATTAAAATAACCGCGCAACCAGAGCCTTCATTTTTGTGGGCATCTAATTGAGCTTCTATTGTACATTCAATAGTAGATTTCACTTTAAAATCCCAATGAGCTGCATTAGCATACTTTTTATTTGAAAATAATAAATGTTTGTCTTGATCATAAATATTAAAGATCAAATTACCATCAGTTTTTCCACTGCATGCAGCAATACGATATATAGTTTCGCCAAAAAAGGTTGTGTGAAACTCAGCCATTTCTTCTGAATTTAATAATAATGAGCGGTATGATTGTCCGTCAGAAATAAACTGAGAAATAATATGTTTAGAACATAAACTTGCAATAGAATCGCATTGAGCATTAATAGAATTTGAGAACCCTAAAATGGATAAAACTAATAGGCTTTTATAAATTATTTTCTTCATTATTTATTAATATTAATTAAGATTTTGCATTAATAATATTGTTTCGAATTGCTAATATTTTTGCCGCTATCAGATTAATTTGTTCTTTGCTGATAGAAATTTCTGTTACACTATTAATGTAAGTTAATTTTTTTGATTCATCAGTTGTTGGTTCAACAAAAATATATTTTGAAATAACTTCTTCATAAACTTTCGCTATTTCTTCTAAATCTTTAACTAGCATATTGGCATCTGGCAAATTATGCGAATTAATTAATTTTATAATATTGCCTAATGCCTGTTTTTGTTCAGCAATGCGGTATTTTAATTCATCATTAGGTTTATAATTATATGCTGCAATTGAAAAATGCATACTTTCAATCCATCCTCCGGTTAAAATTAAGCTGCTAATTTCTGTACGCTTGTTAGTTTTTAAATAGGCATCACTTGCTCTATAAGCTACACCAACTAATGCTAACATACTATCTTTATTAGAAATGTTATCGTTAATACGTTTCATTGTTGCTTGATTAAACGCTGCCGAAACTCCAATTTTATCAGCCAAATTTTTTACAGCATCCAAATAAACCAATGCATCTTGAGTTTGACTATATAAACTTACGTATCCTAAGTCAGCACCATAAATGCCTAAATTTAATGCCTTAGAATAATCAGAAATATATTGCCCATTTTTACTTCCGTCATTTAACATTGTTTTATCGTAAGAAATTCCTAATTTTTGAATTAATAGTGCGGTTTGCATGGGAGATGGAATACTAAATAATTGTCCACCAACATTTATTCCAAGCGCTTTTACGGTATCAGTATCTGTTACTTCATTTTCATGTTCGGTTGTTTGTGAATTGCTACAAGAATAAATTACAAAGGATACTAAACCAATAATAATAATCTTAGAGTTTAACTTAAAATTTTCAATATTCATCGCCATAATTTAATTATTTGATCTAAAACAATTCTATGCAAGTAAACAAAATTAAGTGACAAAGACAAAAATAGTTGAATTGGTTTTGTGTCTGTTTAAAATTTGCCTTATGATGATGTTATGTATTTTTTTGACTATTAATTGGTTTATTTTTTGAGATTTAGTCACCTATCTCTTTACAATTTGCCTAGTTTGCTCAAAAATTTATCATAACATTTTTAGCATTAAAAATTTATACAACCTTTAAAGAAAGTAATTATAAAATACCTAATGCTTCTTCAATGTATTTAAAAGTAGATAAGATTTCTGGTTTGCCATCAATTTGAGCAACATCATGTTCAAAGTGTGCTGATGGTTTTCCATCGGCTGTTAAAATGGTCCATCCATCTTTTAATTGTTTAATATTTCGAGTACCCATATTTATCATTGGTTCGATGGCAATTACCATACCGTCTTTTATTTTTGGGCCATCACCACGTTTTCCATAGTTGGGAACTTCTGGATCTTCATGTAATTTTTTTCCTAACCCATGACCTACTAATTCTCTAACAACACCGTACCCATTTTTTTCTGCATGCGTTTGTATAGCATTTCCAATATCTCCAATTCTATTACCATTCTTAAATTGTTCAATGCCAATATATAAACACTCTTTTGTTACATCTAATAATTTTTGAACTTCTGGTGCAATATTTCCTACACCAAACGTATAGGCATGATCTCCAAAGTAACCGTTTTTAATTACCCCACAATCCACAGAAATTATATCACCTTCTTCTAATGGTTTATCATTTGGTATACCATGAACTACTGAAGCATTTAATGACATGCAAAGTGTATTTGGGAAACCATACAATCCTTTAAATC
>JBILOV010000159.1:0-5454 GCA_044374335.1 Bacteroidia bacterium
ATAGTTTTACAATTACAGTTGTAAGTACAGGAGCATCAATCGGGTTTAGCAGATTAGATGTAACGCAAGACAACAATAATAATCAGCAAATAAATGCAGGTGAATCCATTAAATTAAAAGTGTATCTAATAAATAACGGTAGCAGCATAGCAAACAAAGTGAGAGCAACTATTTCATGTTCTAATAATTATATTTCAGCGCTTAGTCCTACAACAGCCGTTGGTTACTATAGTTATGGTATAAGCTCTTATGATTACATAGATATAGGGCAGGAAGGTTATGCAATTACCAGTTCTTACTTGAGCTTTAATGTTTCAAACACCACCCCTACTGGCACAGTTATTACTTTTAGTGTAACAATAACAGATGAGTCAACAAACCAGTGGAATAGTAATTTCACTACAACAGTTTACTAAATATGAAATGCTCTTTTACATTTTTATTTTTATTTCTCATTGGAATAAATGTTTTTCCTCAATCAGGACAAAGCGAATCGAAGTCAGTTTATATTTCAAAAATTCCAAAGCCGACTGCCCCTGCCAATTTAATAATTAGTGATATCACTTTCAGTGACAAAAAGGGTAACAACAACAACATTTTAGATGCAGATGAAAATGCAGAAATAAAATTTACAATATCTAATAGAGGTAACGGAGATGCATATTCACTCCTGATGGATATTCAAGAATTAAACTCTATTTCAGGAATTCAATTTGCCAAAACACAGATTTGCGAAAACTTAGTCGCTGGGAAAACAAAAACAGTTTCAATACCCCTCTCATCCACCATGAAATTGGAAACTGGTAAGACAAATTTCAAGATATATATAAAAGAAGGTAATGGTTTTGATGCGGACGCTTTTTTTGTTTCTTTTAATAGCCAAAAATTTAAAAACCCTCAAATTGTTATTGCTGACTATACATTTACAAATAAAGAAGGTGAAGGTAAAATTAAATTAGGGCAAACAGTAAATTTAAAATTGATTGTTCAAAATCAAGGTCAGGGATACAGTACAGACATAAATGTAAATTTTAAAAATCCGGAAAATGTTTATCCTGGTAATGAATCAAGTTTTTATTTCAAATCATTAGAACCTAATCAGAGTAAAACAATCAATTATGAGTTTTTTGCAAACAAACAGTATAAAGCATATGAAATACCTATTCAGGTTGTAATCAGTGAAAGCTATGGAAAATATGGCGAAACAAAATCAATAAAGGTATCCTTGGAACAAACTTTGGCCCAAACACAGCAGGTAAATATAAATGCTGAGGAAGAAAAATGGGTTCCGATTACAGAAGTTTCTTTGCTTTCTGATGTAGATAAGAATATTCCAGAGAACCCTAAAAAAAATTCAAATCGATATGCACTTATTATAGGTAACGAGGACTACGCTACTTATCAACCCGGATTAAAAAATGAATCTAATGTGGAATTTGCACGAAATGATGCGAAAGTATTTAAAGATTATTGCGAAAGAACATTAGGAGTGCCATCTGAAAATATCACTTATCGCCCAGATGCCACAGCGGGTGCGATGAAACAAAGCATTGACCGATTAAATAAACTTATTAAAAATTCAAATGGAGAAATTGAAGTAATATTTTACTATGCCGGGCATGGCTTCCCTGACGAAAAAACTCAAGAAGCTTTTTTAATCCCAGTTGATGTTAGTGGAGGAGATTTACAAAGCGCTATAAAATTAAGTTCGGTTTATCAAGCACTAACCGAGTTCCCGTGTCAAAAAATAACTGTTTTCCTAGACGCATGCTTTAGTGGTGGCGGTAGAAACCAGTCGTTACTTGCAGCAAGAGGCATAAAAATAAAACCAAAAGAAAGTGTTTTAAGAGGTAATATGGTGGTATTTGCAGCAAGTAGTGGTGACCAAATATCTTTGCCTTATAAAGAAAAGCAACACGGAATGTTTACCTATTTTCTTCTAAAAAAATTACAGGATACGAAAGGGGAAACAACCTATAAAGAATTATCTGATTACATTAACAGTAAAGTAAGTTTTGAATCCGTAAATAAAAATAATAAAGAACAAAACCCCCAAATTAAAGTATGTGACGATGTAATTAATGTTTGGGAAAAATGGAAAATGAAAAATTGACCAATGCTATTTGCAAACACATTTTACAAACACGCACACGCGACACGCAAACCAAAGTTTGTTTAATTAGTTTGCAAATACAGCGTACGACAAAAAAGAAAGTTCCCTCTCAAAAAAAACTAAATTTTTCTTTTATGCTTATAGACAGGGGCCTAAAGCAAGACAATTTTTTAACGGTTTGACAATGACAAGTAAGTTCGCCCATCCGCCAATACGGGGTTAAAAGGAATGGCAGGGCATTGCGTTATAGAGGTTTCGTGCATAAAATTACCTTTGTGGCGTGTGTCAAGAAAGTGCTCCCGAAAACCGCCACTTGTTTAACCCCAGTTTATCAGGTATTGAAACGGTAGAAAATATTTTATCTTGATCAATTGCTTTTTTTGTAAGCTATCTATTCTAATTTAAGTTGTTTTGAAAATCGTTCCTATTATTACAGTATCACTATTCAAAGATTCTAAAATAACACCAAAATATGATAGCGTGTATAAAATCTGAAGCTTTGATTTTGAAGTAGGAAAATGAATTATATGCAATTTGAGCTCATTGGGAATAAACTTTCTAGTTTTAAAACGAAATTTTGCCAAGTGACCTTTTTCCTGTAATCCAATATAAAAGGTATTTTCAGTAACTGTGCTTTGTTTTTCTTCAACAATAAAAGCAGGAAACAAGCTTAACTCGTTTGCTAATTCGTTGAATTTATAGGTCCTAACTCGCTTACCGTTAATCCATATTTCAATTTGACCGGTTTCTAATAAATTGGCTCCTCTGTATTTTCCAATATTACTAAAATCTTTCCATGATCGGCAATTCAGGGAGCTATTTACTTTTGGGAGTTCATACTTTTTATAAAAACCTTCATCAAATAATAAATTGTGAAGCGATTGTTTCTCCTGGATAACAGCTGCATTTAAAATTACTTTTTGTTCCGGAGAAACATCACCCACACAAACATCATAACCAACCCCAATAATATTTATAAGAATCCGATCTTCTGTTTCCATTGGTTTAATAAGATATAAACAGAAATTTATTTCAACTATTTAATTTCTTCTTTCGAATAGCCTTTTTCATTCACATAAAATGCTTTTACAATTTTCATGTTCCGAACTTCGCAATAATGCGAACTAATATCTTTTTCAGAATTTATTGAGGAAAGAAATGCCTTTTCGAACGAATCGAACTTTAATGGATAATAAAAATAGCTATACACATCCATCCATTTCCCTACGTCCGAATTAAAAAATATTGATTGCTTAGATTTATATTTTGTACCACCTATTGCTTGAATAAGCAACTTGGGGATCAAACTAAATTTCCCGTTTGTTATGCTATTTAATTGCGCTAAATAATCAGTATCCATATTTTATTAACCTATACAGTACTAATTTTATTTCTTAATTCTTCTCTTAACTCCATCCAAATTTTACCCATCATATTATTCCCAACCCACTCTCCATTTATTTTTTTTGCTCCCCAAAAAAAATGATTTACTCCTCCTCTACTTCCAATATCTTCAATTATATCAAACTCTTTTGTAATCAATAATTTTCTTTTTATCTCTTCATTCTGCTCAATCTTTAACCTTACACACATTTTCATATTTTCAACATCCTTGTCCCCCATATCAACAATAATCCTTTTATCCTTAAAACTTTTAGATTTCATTTTTGCGGCCATAGGGCTTTTTTCCTTTCTTATAATTTCTTGAATTTCAACATCACTATATCTCAAAGCCTGAAAAAGAGCTTCAACAGTTAACCATTCTTTTCCATCATACTTTATCTTATATGGACTCATATTGCCCAACCATCCATAAGGGAGGTTAACTTTTGTAAATGAAATAACTACATTATTTTTTTTCGTTTCCATAATAAATAATTTTAAGTTTAGTTAATACAATGATAGAATAGAAACTTAAAAAAGAAGAATGTAGAATGACAGCAGTGTGTCCAAATGATTACAAATTTATTTTTATTCTATTTTAACTCTTAAATTATTTTCGAGCAAAGCTTTTGCGATAGGTTTTAAGGCTTTAAAACTCCCATTTTTTACCTCATATTTGCCTTTGTAATGAATTATATTTGCACACTGCTCGGCTTGTTCTAAACTATGTTTGCAATAGACCATAAGGCAATGTATTACATGCTGAAATGTATTTACATCATCATTATAAATTACCAATTTAAGTTCAAACAGCTTTTCCACTTCACTATCAGTAGATGCTTTCGTAATTGTCAAAGGGGTTGTTTTATTTTTCATCATTTTAAATTTTAGACAAAAGTATTTAATGAAACCGCAGTCAATTTGCGTTCAATAAAAATATTATGGAATGATGGCCTATTAAGCCAAAACAGAAGCTTGGGATTATTGAATTTTAAAGCACAGTATTATGCCTTTTTAAAAAAAAATAAATTTCTGTTGCAAATTTTCACTTGCAAACTTGAGCGCATTTTTATTCTTTTTTATTGCTGCAAGAACAACCTCTTCATTGTTTTTTATTGAATCGGGAGCTAAATTCAATATGTACTCACCCATAAAATATTTATTGGGATCATTAATTATCTCCAAATATAAATCCTTATCATTTAACAATCTATCACTAATATCTCGCCATTCGGGATGAATTGGCTCACTCCAGTATTCCTCATTAACTATATCCCACCAAAAATGTTCATTACAAGATGCATAAATAGCTGCCAATACGACCTCTTTATCGTCACGTAATCTCTCACTTGCATACGACAAACAGAATCCCCAACCACTCACTGCTATCCTAACAATATCCTTATCATCAGTTAAATTATTATTTAAATATATTAATGTTCCAGGTTCATACTTTACAGCTTCCAACATAAGTATCTTATTAGCTTTGACATTAACACCTGCATATTGAGTTATTACATTATGCAACAAATAATCGTCTAAACCTAAGGTGTAGAGGTCATCATCAATTGAAAATTTCTTGTTTTCACATTTAGTAAGTTCAGAATATACATATGATTTACCTGTTCGAGTAATTGCTTGAAGAAAAACATCCTCATCATTCTTTAGATTTTCAGGTAGATATCGAAAAAGGTAACCGCTACATTTTTCTATTAACTTTAAAACAAACTTTTTATCATTTCGAATGCTTTCATCTGCATAATTAAAAGCTTCGAGCACATCAAACATTTGAACGGTGTAGAGTTTATCATCCCAATAATAGTCCTTAAACTTTCTCACTATTGCAGCTTTAACAACCTGTTTATTAGCGCGATACTCAATTGGAATATCTTTTAAAATAAGTCCATCAGTTTTCAACTCTTCAATATATTTTTTTATTTCTTTATCCACTTAATATA
>JBILOV010000160.1:0-5448 GCA_044374335.1 Bacteroidia bacterium
TAATTTATAATAACAGAAGCTGATACCAAATCTTTTTGATTGGAAATATATTTTAAAAAAGATAAAATAACCGTAATTTCTTTTGCGTGATTTAATAATAAGGATTCTGCCGACACAACCGGAATATCGTTTTTAATTAAAAAATTAGCCACTGTATTTCCATTCTTATTTTGACGAACAATTATACAGATATCACTATAGTTGTATCCATCAGCCAGGGCTTTTTGAATATAATTTAAAATTAAACGCGTATTCAAAGCCTCTGTATCTTCCTCATTCAACGCAGGAAAATCGATGCTTACATAACCAAACTCATCATCCTTATGCTCTTGCTTTTGATTGTGATATATTTTCTTTAAATCTTCATTTAAAACTGTATTTGATAAATACTCAAACAAGGTATTATTAAATTTTACAATAGTTGATTCGCTTCTGTAATTCTTATCTAAGATTCTTCCTTCAAAATTTCTAATTAACGATTCTTCTCGTTCAATTAATAAATCGTTTTTATTGGCAACATTAATATTAGGTAAATTTACAAACTGTTCCACATCTGCATTTCGCCAACGATAAATAGATTGTTTACCATCGCCCACAATTAAATTTAAGTTTGCATTTCCTAAAGAGTTATCAATTAATGGTAACATATTTTGCCATTGCATAGCAGAGGTATCTTGAAATTCATCCAACAAAAAATGCTTGTATTTATCACCTAAACGTTCAAAAATAAATGGTGTAGGTTCATTATTTACTACTTCAGAAATGCGTTCATTAAATTCAGAAATAAATAAAATATTTTCATCTTCTTTATATTGATTGGTAAGTTTAGCTAATTCATTAACCACACCAATTGCATAAATATTTTTATAAATCAACTTAAATGCATTGTAACGCTGTTCATTTACCTGCAAATATTTTAATACGTCTTTGGCAATTTTCTCTAGTCCAGCCTTTATATTATCAATACTTACTTTTTCATCATCAGTTGCTTTTCCTCCATACCACTTATCTTCATTTATTGACGCGTTCACATAATTATTAAAAAGCTTATTTTGAGATATGTCATTTAAATCAATTAATTTTTTAAAGAAATTATAGACTCCTTTATCTGAATAATAAAAAGCATTAGCCGTTAATTGTTTTTCGTTAATTAATTTCAATGCACTTTCACCGTGAGACTTCAAAAAATCCTCATGAGCTTTAATTGCTGATTTTAATTGTTTCTTGATAACCTCAAAATCAGAAATTGTAAATTTGTTTAATTGATTAATTAAATCTCCAATTCCTTCTTTATTAATTTCCTTAATAAAATCGATTAAAGTTTTCTCCGGATCCCAATTTTTATTATCTTCTATTTGTGCTAATGAAAACTGCACTAAATAATCCGTTATCAATTTATCCTTTCCTAAATTATTAATAAGCGAAGAAATTACTTTTTTAAATACTGCGTCTGAGTCTGTTTCAATTTGAAAATTGATTGGCAGTTTTAAATCCAAAGCAAAAGTTCTAATAATACGATGCGTAAAACTATCAATGGTTCCAATAGAAAAATCCGAATAATGATGCAAAATATGCGTCAATACAATGTCTGCCCTTGATTTCAAATCTAATTGTGAAATTTTCAATTCTGATGAAATTAACAAACTCAGCATTTCATTAGATTCTAAACTTAGCTCTTTAAGTGCTTTTATAATTCGCCACTTCATTTCTGAAGCAGCTTTATTAGTAAAAGTAATTGCTAAAATGCCTTTATAGGATTTCTCTAAAGTATGTTTATCAGATAATGCTAATTTTAAATACTCCTTAACCAACGTAAACGTTTTACCACTACCGGCAGAAGATTTATAAACAATAAAATTATTTTCGGAAACAGATAGCATATAATTCGAAGGTAACTATATTAAAAACAAAAAGCACAAAAAAATCTAAAACTAATTTTATTACTAGACTATTTTGTTAATTTGTAACTTGTTATTACACCTGAATTATAACTTTTATGAAATTTAAAATCCATATTCTTTTTATCTCATTATTACTTTTTTCTTGCAAAGAGTATAAAGAAATTAACGTTACAGATGTTGAAGATTTATACATTAATAAATTAACAACTGATAATCTTGAGGTTGAAATTAAATTAAAAATAAATAATCCTAATAACATTGGATTTTCAATTTACCCTTCTGAATTTGATATTGTTTTTAGTGGGATTCGATTAGGCAAAGCGCAACTCAATAAACGCGTATATATTGACGCTACATCTGAAAAAGTGTATTCATTTATTTTAAATAAAAATGTAAAGGATTTGAATCCCTTTGATGCTCTCAAACTTTTGAATACAAATAACATAGGAAAAATAGAGATTACAGGAGATTTAAATGTTGGTAAATTTTACTTAAAAAAGAAATATCCAATCAACTATAACGATAAAGTAAAATTATTTAATTGAAATGTAACCATTCGTCCATTATTTGTGTATAAATTAGCAATAAACTAAACTATGCCTCAAGCGGAACTCATATTGGCATGTCTTAAAAATGATAAAACAGCGAAAAAACAATTTTTCGATACTTATTTCAGTAAACTCGGCTACATTTCATTACGATACACAAAAAATGCTACTCAATCAGAACAAATATTACTGAATGGTTTATCGCACGTTTATTCTTCATTAAATAAATTCAAATCTAAGGATGTATTAGCATTAGATGAATTTGTAAAAAACGAATTCATTTCATTTATTGTTAAATCCATCAAAAATATAAGAAACGAATATTACGTGGCAAGCACTGTAAAAGCAGTTGAATATATAGAAAGAACATACGATTTATTTTTAGATAGTAAATTCATTGATTTAAAAAACGTTAATCAAGATATTTTACTAAAATCTATACAAGAATTAGTTCCTTCGCAGAGATTAGTTTTTAATTTACAGGTTATTGATAATTTCTCACTACTACAAACGTCTGAATTATTAGATTCAAGTGAGCAAAGTATAAAATCGAATTTAGAGAAGGCGAGATTTAATTTACAAAAGTTAATTGAAAAAAATTTAAAAATAAATAACGATGGGCAACCAGTTTAATTATGAATTAGATGAGCGTAAAATTAGAATTTTGCTGAAAGATGCTGAGATAAATTATAATGAGGCTTTGTGGCAAAAATTTGACGAACTCGCTAATTCAAAATCAAATCGCAAAATTAATAACAATATTCCAAATATTAATTTTGGAATTAGTCGTTCAATAGTTATTCCGATTATATTTATTGTCTTCATTGGTGGTTTATCAGCTATTTTATTTAGTGCTATTGATTTTAAGAAAAAAGAATCAGTGGAAAAAGAGATTCCATTTGTAGTTAGTAAGGTAGAAACTAAAAAAACGATCCATTCTATTAAACCAGTTATTAAACCCAAACTAGCGTTAACAATTCCAGTAAAAATAGATAGTATTGAACCGACAGAAGTGATAATAGATTCTTCAGACTCAACTATAACAATGGATAGCGCAAAAGTTAATGATGTGGGAAATTTTGAACTTAATCAAAAAACAAAAATTATTAAAATCGCAAAAGAAAAAAATGAAATTACATCTAGTAAAAAAACAAAGAAAAGAAAAGTAAAACCAGAGAAATTACCCACAATTAATACTTCTAATAGTTTGAAAGAAAATTCTGATGAAAACGAATTAAAATTAAAATAATTTACATTAAACTATTAAATAGCATTTCACCAACTCTTTTATCAATAATAAAAGTAAAGTCGTTTTCAGAAATTTTATCCAACGCCACCCATCTCATAGATTGAGCTCCTTCCATTTTTTTATCAAAATCAAATAACTCTTTGGTTATTTTAAACTTAGCTGCTGCAGGATCAAATTCTTCTTTGGGCTTTACTATATAATAAATGCTTAACACTTGATTATTTGAACTAAATGCCGAATTGACAAAAAAATCAGTCGTATAAAAATGAGAAACTACTTCAATATCTAAATCCAACTCTTCCTTAAATTCTCTCACAACACATTCAATAGTACCCTCGCCGTATTCTAAACCACCGCCAGGTAATTTAGTAATATTCATTCCTTTGATATGTTCGTCAGAAACCAACAACTTATTTTCATGAACTAAAATACCATATACACGAACATTAAAACCCTTCATGAGGTAAAATTAAGGTATTAGTTTGATAGATTTAAAAAAATAATTAATTACTTTTTATTGAAGTAATTAAAATTAGTTGTTATACCAATGGTATGCGAATTGCCTGTTAAGGCATATTTAGAGTAAGCATAATCTAAATGAAATTTATAAACTTTTAAACCAAAGCCTAAAGATAAACCATTCACTTTTTTAACATCAGATAGAGCCAATTCCTTACCTTTTCTGAAGTTATAAGCAATTCTCAATGTGAAATTTTTACCTACTAATACTTCTGTTCCTAAAATTAAATGCCTGCTAAATTTATCAAGTGCGGTTTTTATTTTATCATTTCGTATTTGCTTGTCTGTTTTTACTATTGGTTTATTGGTAAAAGGGTCGATTGTGGTAGAAGCATCCTGCGGATTAATATAAGTTAAATCCCATTTTAATAATTGATCATAGAGCAATATTATTCTAAAAGGAGCTTTTGCTATTTTTTTACTGAATCCAATTTGCACGTTACTTGGCAACACTTCTTTAAGTCCACTTTCCGAAAATGGTTTCCATTGTCTTCCATAATTTTTTGCCAACAAAGAAATAGTTAACTGCTTTTTGTTATGGTAAGTTAATCCAACATCTACAGCATTGCCAAAGGATGAATAAACATCGTAATAAGAATAAATTGTTTTTAAGGCCACACCCAATGAAAGCGTACTATCTTTATCAATCGTTTTAGCAAAAGATAGGTTTAAAGAATAATCTGCTGCTTTAAATTTACCTGTTTCAACATCATATTCATCTCTGCCATCAAACTTTCCGTAATTAAAATATTGCAATCCAACGCCAAATGTTCCGTATTTTTTAAATTGATGCGCATATAAAAAATTACCATAATTTAAATCAGAAACAAAATTTACATAATTGAATGATAGTTGTTTGGAGCAACTAGGATTTAGTAAAGCTGGGTTACTGTAACCCAAATTCACATCCTTATCCCAAATAGCCATTGTAGCACCGCCTAATCCATTAGATCTAGCCGGAATCGGTAAATCTAAAAAACTAAATGTTTTTGTGCCACCAATTTGTGCAAATGCACAAAAACTAGATGCAAAAAGGATGTATGTAATTATTTTTCTCAAGTATGGTTGTTTAACGATTTAAATATTGATTTATTGCCCAATTATATTCTAGATCTAAATACATTGGTTTCTACCCAACCTTTTCCCCAGTCTTCATGTTCTTGTTCTGTCCATATTTCTGGGTAAAATATACGTTTTTGAAAACGTGGAGGTAAATACTTTTGCCAATTTG
>JBILOV010000161.1:0-5404 GCA_044374335.1 Bacteroidia bacterium
GTTTGTAATTGAAGTTTAGTAGCAGCTATAGGTGTTTTTAATTCGTGTGAAACGCTTAAAATAAAGTTACTTTTTTGGCTTGTTAGTTCATTTTCTTTTTTAATTGATTTTCTTACCCGATAAATACCAAACAGAAGAATAAGTAAAAAAACGGTGCCTTCACCAACAATCATATAAACTTGTTTGGTTTTTTTATCTTGCAATGCAGTTATATCTCTTAATATAATGTTCTCATCACTTGATGACAGGGCTGCGATATTTTGCTTTAACGAAATAATGGAATCAGATTGCTTTACCAATAAAATTTCCCACCATAAAAATTGTAAAACAATATAGCCTACTAAAATCGAAAATATAAGTGTGGTTTTTTTTGACACAGTTAGTTATAAGTGCAAAGCTTAATTATTTTTGAAAAATTTGCAAAAACCCTTTTAAATTTCTTGATTCAATTCCGGTTACTCTTATCTCGTTAACTTGACAGACATAAAAGTATGTTCCTTCTGTACAAAGTTGTTTCGATTGAATAGTTTTACCATCCCATAAAAATTTTGGATCAGTGCTTTCATACACCAAAGTTCCCCATCGATTATATATTTTCAAATCAATGTCTTTTATAAATTTATTTTTTATAGCTTTAAAGAAATCGTTCACACCATCACTATTTAGTGTAATAACATTTGGTAATTCGTATTCTGGGCAATTATCAACGCACACTTTAATACTTTGCGTACTTTCATTACCAAACGAATCTACAGCTGTAATAGCATAGCAACCTGCAATCGAATTTAAATTATCAAATGCTAGTAAGGTATCAGTTACTATTTTTATAGAATCTGTTAAAACCAAATCTTCATTTTCTGTTTCTGCAAAATAGATGTTGTATTTTACAACGTCATCACTGCAAGATTTGTTGGGATTATTCCATTGCAACCTTAAACTTGGGATTAAGCAATCCGAAACAATTTGTATTTTTGGAGAACAGGGTGGTGTGGTGTCTTTTGGTTTTCCGCAAACTTCTTGCGAAAAATTTAATAGAGGATTGAAAATTAAAGGATCTGAATATTGACCTTTAGATTCTATTTTATAGCAGTAATTTGAACCGTTTACTAAGCCGGTATCGGTATAGGATAAGAGGTTGGTGCTGTCAAGCAACGTATATAAAGTTTGTGTAGCCGTTTTCCTAAACACATAATATTTGTAATTAGACCAAGGCAATTGACTTTGCCAGTTTAATTTTAATTTATTGTCGCTTGGCACAAATGATAAAAACACAGATGAGGCTTTTTGACCGTTACCAATAAATTGTCCATTGGCATAAAATGCTATTTTATAAGTGTGAGCAGTAGTTTGGGTATTTAATGCAAGAGGAAAGTTTGTTGAATTTCCTGTATGAGTGAAAGTAGTATCTGAAAGCTGATTTAGGCCAGCAAAAAATTGCTTTGTTGTGGTATAAATAGTTGTAAATGTTCCTGTAAATCCATCGTGATGAAGCAATCTAAATTCATAAGGACCAGGAACGGCAAGTGTGTCTAACGCATTAGTTCCTAAATTTGGTTTAAGCCATCTTATAAACACAGATCCATTAGTAATATCTGTTGTTTTTACATCAACATTCACTAAGATAGGAATATCTCTTTTTAATTGAACACATACTTGGTTAGACGCATAACTTTCTGCTAAATCGATATATACGGCAATAACTACATAACTATAATTTGTACCATTAGATAACCCGTTGCCATTATTTGTATCTAAAAAAGTTGTATCGTTTAAATTGGCAGTACATCCAATTTTTGTATAACCTGTGTATGATGGAACCCCAACTTCACAATCGGCATGCAGCCATGGCGAACAATTAGCTTTTCTATATATGCAATAGCTTTTAATTATATTACCTGTTAAAAGTTGGCATGTGGGTTTTGTCCATTTTAAAATAACACTTGTTCCTAAGGGCACAGCAGTAAAGTTTAATGGAGGAGGAGGAATAACCCTAATATTAAAAGTTTTAAAATCTACTAGGCTAACTGAAGGATCATTGTCTTTTACTTTTATAGTTATTTGATAAGGTGTTTTTCTAATATGCGCACAAGATGTTTGCCAATTAAATACCCCAGAAATAGGAGTTAATCCTGTAGGGGAAGAGAATGTGGCATAAGGTAAGGCTCCACCAAATGCACCACCATTGGCTTGTAAAGTTAAAATATCATTATCCGAATCTGTTGCTGTTATAGTTTTGGTAATAATACTTCCTGCTAATACACACGTATCTGTAATAACTTTTATTGATGGTTGATTATTATTACAAGCGCCAACATCAACTTGTAAATCCCTTAAAATGTATCCAATCATATAATAATCTCCACTATCATCTTTTCTCCATTCTTTAATAATCATGGCTAAATTATATTCACCTTGTAACTGAGGTGTGCACCAAGTTAATGTGCCTGTTGTTGCATTAACATTATAAGTTCCTCCTCCTGTTGCGGGGTAATCATATCCAGGGCATGTTTCTCCTAAATGTCCTCTGCAAGTTGTTAATTCGTATGAAATACTATCACCATCTAAATCATAAGCACCAGGATTATGCAAAAAACATTTCCCTACACATCCATTATCAATTGGAGGAAATGTAAGAATAGGAGAATTATTTCCTTTGATACTAAAGGTTGGAATTACTAAAAAAGACTCGATGTAAAACACTTGTTGATCAGAATAAGGAATATTAATAACGCCTGCATTTCTGTTAGGATCTTCCATACTTATTTTATAAGTACCTGGGCCAGGATAGGTGTGCGTAGTAACATATTCATTTAGTTTTATGGTGCCACCAGGTAAAGGAACTCCTTCGCACGCAGGAGTGCAACTTCCGGTACAAGGAACTCCTAAGGGATTATTACTTCGCAAAACAATTGCTCTTGTTCCATCACCAAAATATACGGTATCTTCACATCTATCTGCTAAGTTGAGGCTTCCAATATTCGTGTAAGTAGTTACTTTAATTTGGTAGGTTGTTGCATATAGCCATTTATAGGTTATTTCACCCGCACGATTATGCGTAGCTTTTGATGTAAAAAAAAGTCCTACACAAAAAATAATAAATAAATAATAACGGAACTTGAACATGATATTTTTTTATTGTTTAATAATTTTTTTAGTGATGTTGGTTGTATTTCCTGTTATTTTTAAAAAGTAAACACCATTGCTAACATCCTTTAAGCTAAAACTAAATGTATTCGATTTTGTTTTAACCCAGTCTTTTAATAATAGTTCAATTAATTTACCATTTACATCATACAACTCAAAACTTAAATATTCCGGACGAGTTAAATTAATATCTACATTAAAAATATCCTGTGCCGGATTTGGAAAAATTAACGGAGCAAAATCATTGTTATCATCATTATCTCTAGTATTTGTAGTTAAAAGTGGGTCAACAGAAAGTTGAGCAATCCAAGCGCCGTGTTTGTTTTTATTTGCTAAGTTAATGTTGTATCCATAATAACCGCTCATCCATACTATGCCTGGTTTATTGTATTGGCGTTGAGAGCCCGAATAATCACCCCAACGTTCTAAATTACCGCTTAATAAATTTACGAAATTTGTTCCGCTTTTTATTCTTAATACATCCGAAAAGTTACCATTTCCATCCGCCTTTATAGCAGAAACACCAGCAAATATTTTATTAGAAGAGTGATCAAATGAAATGATAGCAGTATTGTCTAAATTATTTAGTCCGGCATAGGAAATATTTGGGTAGGCAAAATCAACCGTGTCGTTATTGATAATGTAACCATTTATTGTTGGGCTTGTATTTTGTGGATTATCTATAACGCCGTAATAAATAGTTACCTGATTATTAATGGGATTATTTGTGTTATGCACAAACTGTATTTTATTGTTTTCAAAAAAAGCACCTAAATTTCTACAATCATTTGTGGCCAAAACCTGAGTGGTGCTTGTTTGTCGGCCACTTGGTGGAAAAAAGTATGGTTGGTTTGTTATCAAAACTTTTGAAGTAACTGTGTTGGTTGGTGCTCCAATAGTATCAGTCACTTCAACTAAAAAAACGGTATCATTTTGTGACGCTAAGTTTCTGTTAGAAACAAAATACATATTTGGAGAGTATAATTTACTTCCGCCTTTTGCCGGACATAAATTGCGAATAGCTTTACCATTAAACTTAATGTTGTGGTGCAAGTAGGAACCTAATGGTAAACCGGCGTAGCCACTATCTTTTTTCATTTGCCAAATAACCGTTTCTACAAACCCTGTTTGCCATGAGCTGTCGTTATACAATAAATTAATACTTAAAAATAATTCTTTTTCAGTCATGGAAATCATTGGATAATCAGACCAAAGATTATTGTTGAGTGGATTGCCGGGTAAAGTGTACAAGTTCCAATTACCGTTAGGGTCGTTAGTTTGCGAAAACCCTACAATTATTTTACTTGTAGAATCCACAAAACCAACAGGGCACATTAACACAAACTTATCAGCAGTTGGATCATACATAACTTTTGGATCAAATTCCTGATGTTTATTATTTACCGGCGTTGTAAAGGCTGCTAAAGATTTTATAGGAGAAGCAATAGAGGTTTTGGTATTATAAACTAAAATACTGGTATTAATTACAGAAACAATGATTCCTGAATCTGAAATAGCAATATCATTATCGGTTGGTGTACTTGAGCTATAAGGATTTCCAAAAAAATTAGTTCCTAAATTTAAACTTGATAATTGCGTTTGAGTTTTTTGGTTTAATTTGCTTTTTTCTTTTGTCTCAGGATAGTTATAGTAAACTATTTTTCCTGATCCGGGCTTAGGCATTTCTTTAACCAAAAGGGATGGACTAAAATCTTGAGTTATTTTACTAAAATTTACGGTTGCTTTTTTTTCATGAGTAAAATACTTACGACTGCTATTTGTTTGAGCGGTGATAAATGTTATTGCCATTAAAAGCAAGCAAATGTAACTTGTGGTTTTCATTTATAATTAGTAAAATTAAGTATTAAAGATAAGAAACTATTTTTAAAAAAATTACCTAAAATTAGGTTTTTGCAAGTAAACGGTATTAGATTCAAAAAATCAAATTTATTAACCTTTTTATTTTATAATTATTTTTTGTAAAAAATCATTTAGCGTTTGTATTAGTAGTAATTTTATAATTCTTTAACAATCTATTTAAATGAGCACTCATAGTCATAGTCAAATGAGCAAGATTACACTTGCAGGTCTAATTGTTACTCTCGGAATTATATATGGCGACATTGGTACATCGCCACTTTACGTAATGAGCGCTATTATTGGCAAAAGTGTTATTGATGCGGATATCGTAAAAGGAGGCATATCTTGTATTTTCTGGACATTAACATTACAAACAACCGTTAAATATTTAATCTTAACA
>JBILOV010000162.1:0-5342 GCA_044374335.1 Bacteroidia bacterium
TTATTTAAAGTATAAGTGCCCGAATCGTAATTATCTAAAATTCCTAAAATATTTAAAAGCGTTGATTTACCTGAACCAGAAGAGCCCATAATAGAAACAAATTCTCCTTCTTTAATATGTATATCAATACCCTTTAATACTTCAAAAGAGGTATTATTCAATTTATAAGATTTACGGATTCCATGCAATTTTATCACGAACTAAAAATAGGGATTTAAAGTAAGAATGAACCTACCGTTTATGACGAAAATTAGACGTTTATAAAATTTTAGTGCCAAATTAGGATTGTATTTTTCAATGATTTTTATTCAATGAGATAATTTAAACCTATCTCCTTATTTTGTATCTTTAAAAACATTTAATATTGTAGTATGACTAAAAGACATTTTTTAATTATTTTTATATTGTGTTTAGGGATTGTTAACATACCAAAACTATTTTTAAAAGACACAAATCACAAAGAGCACGATGACCACGAAGCTCCTTTTGAACATTTTGCTTTAATAAGATCATTCCCAGATGCCTCGCTTGATATGGCAGCTTATAATCAAATGCTAAACTATGCTACATTTGATTTCAGTCAAGCAAAATCTTCATCAACACTTTCATGGCAACAAGAGGGGCCGACAAATATTGGAGGAAGAATAACATGTTTAAAAATTCATCCTACAAATCAAAATATCATATTTGCTGGATGTCCTGGTGGTGGTTTATTTAAAACCACAAATGCTGGCGCAACTTGGATACCTGTTTTTGATGACCAACCATTCTTATCTATTTCTTGCATTACTTTTGATCCAACTAATCCATCCATCATTTATGTAGGAACTGGTGATCCAGACATTCCATTTACATCATTAATCGGAAATGGTGTCTACAAAAGTACTGATGGAGGTATTTCTTGGACTAACATAGGACTTAATCAACAAGGTATTATTACTCAAATATTAGTAAATCCCTTAAATACAAATATGATTTACGCATCTGCAATGGGAACTCCAATGGTAAGAGATTTCAATCGTGGTATTTATAAAACTAATAATGGAGGATCGAGTTGGAATCAAATATTGAGTATTGATAATCAAACAGGCGTAAGTGATATGATGATGGATTACACAAACCCAAACATTATTTATGCTAGTGCTTGGAGCAGAATTAGAACTAATACAGAATCTATGGGCTTTAGCAATAGCAGTAGAATTTATAAAACTACAAATGGAGGTAACGCTTGGAATATTTTATCAAACGGTTTACCCAATACTAAATTGGCAAGGTTTGGAATCTGCATGAGTAAACAAAATGCAAATAAAATTTATGTTTCCGTTTGCGACTCTACTTATAATTTAGAAAACATATATGTAAGTACTAATGGCGGCGCTTTATTTACAGCTTTACCAGGTAGTGCCAATGCTAGTGGATTATATAGCGGCTTTGGTTGGTACTTTGGTAAGCTTACTGTTAATCCTTCTAACGATAATGAAATTTTAATTGCGGGTGTTGAGCATTACAAAAGTAGCGATGGAGGAAATTCTTTTGCTTTGAATCAACCACCATGGTGGAACTATAATCCTCATGCCGACATTCATGATATTCAATTTAAATCAAGTTCGAACTATATCATTGCAACTGATGGAGGATTATATGAAACTTTTGACGATGGAGGCAATTGGTATAAGCTGGATGATATCCCTAACACACAGTTTTATAAAGTAAACTATAATCCGTTTAATAGCAATGAATATTTGGGCGGTGCACAAGACAATGGTACCATGTCGGGTGGACTTACAAGTGGAGTAAATAATTGGATAAGAATATTTGGCGGAGATGGTTTTCAACCAAGAATCGACAATACCGATTCTCAAATTATGTATGCCGAAACACAAAATGGAGGTCTATATGTAAGTATGGATGCTGGAAGTAGTTTTAATGGTTTTTCAAATTTTATTGATGGAAATGACAGACGCAATTGGGACATGCCTTATGTGTTTGGTGGAAATTCTAATTCTATTATGTACACCGGAACTTATAGAGTATATAAAAACACACAAAATCCATTTGAAGACTGGACTCCAATTAGTGGAGATTTAACGGATGGAATTATTTATGCCGAGAGATTTCATAACATTAGTTGTGTGGATAACTCATCATTAAATTCAAATTATATTTATGCTGGTACAAGCGACGGTAATGTTTGGCGAAGTTTGGATGATGGCAACACTTGGGATAGTTTACAAATGACTTTACCTTATAGATATGTAACATCAGTTCATTCGTCTCCAAATGTTTTAAATAATGTTTATGTTACACACAGCGGCTATCGCTATAATCAATACATTCCGCATATTCATAAATCAATTAATAATGGAACTAGCTGGATTGATATAAGTGGTGATTTGCCTCAAGCTGGAATAAACGATATGGTGGTTTTGCCTGGTAATGAAAATATATTATTTGTAGCTACTGATATTGGGGTATATTACACCATTAATAGCGGTATCAATTGGATGCGATTAGGAAATAATATGCCAATTATGGTTATTTGGGATTTAGAGTACAATCCAAATACTAATAAATTAATTGCCGGTACATACGCCCGCGGGATACAAACTATTGATGTTACAAGTTTAATGACAAGTGTTGGTATAAAAAATACAACTTTAATACAATCATCTGTTTCTATTTTTCCTAACCCGGCTGTAAACGAAATAAACATTAAAGCCAGTGAAAAAATAAAAACAATAAGCATTATTGACCAACAAGGCAAAGTGATTACCAATACTACAACGCAAAAAATAAATATTGAAAACTTGGCAAGAGGCGTTTACAATATAGTTATTGAAACAGAGAAAGGAAAAATAACGAAGAGATTTATTAAAAATTAAGTATTTTTTTGTTTCACAAAATCACTTACTATACTAATTAAAATGTATAGGATGATAATTAAAGGAATAGCAATAAGTTGAATCGTAGCTATTAAAGCTACACTCAATCCTATGAACATAAAACGAATTTCGTTTCCTTTCCATTTGAAATTTTTGAATTTTAATGCAAATAAATGTATTTCAGAAACAAGTAACATACTTAGTATTAATGAAAAAAAGCATAAAGTAAAAGGATTTAGTATAAACTGAAATTTATCACCCTCTAATATTAATGGAATGGAACAAATAAATATTGCATTTGCGGGAGTTGGAACTCCAATAAAAGAATCGGTTTGACGGTTATCATTGTTAAATTTAGCTAATCTAACAGCCGATAATACTGGAATTATGAACGCGAAATACGCAAGAGAATTAGATGTATCATTACTATTTGGATTTTGAGCTATAACACTTATTCTTATTAGCTGATACATTACAAAACCTGGCACAACACCAAAAGTTACCATATCTGCCAAGCTATCTAAATCTTTTCCTATTGGTGAACTTACATTTAGTAACCGAGCAACAAAGCCATCAAAAAAATCGAAGATTGCAGCCAAACCAACTAAATAGGCAGCATGAACTAAATTACCTTCAAAAATTTGTACAATAGCTAAACAACCACAAATTAAATTGCAACAAGTAATAGCATTAGGGATATGTTTTTTTACATTCATAATAGTTTGTAAATATATAAAAATGCTAAGACTTATGTTATTTGAAAAATTGTAAAAATAAATATAAACCGAAGTATTCAAAATAATTGTATTGAAAGAAAACAGTTTCATTTAGAAATCCAAAATAAATGTAAATGAATGGTAGGCTAAACGAAGGAAGCTGAAATTAATAATTTTATTATGTCATTTAGCCTATTAAATCACTAAGTAATTTGATGTGCGTCATGAAATATTATTATAATCAACTGTTAATTTGCCTATAATTTTGTAATTGTAGATAGTGTAATCAACTATGCAAATTCAAGAATTTATTGGATTGTTTTATGAAATGCAATTTATTTCATAATCTAATTCTGTTATATTATAATACAAAAATTCATGAATAAAAACTTAATAATTCTTAGCGGCTTATGTTTAGTAATTATTGGATGTAAATGTCAAGACAGTAAATTTAACAGCTCCAAGAAACCGAATCAGATTAGTTTATTTGAAGAAAAACAAAGGAGAGATATAGCACGCAATAATATTAAACTAGAGTCGAAATCATCTAGTTCGATTTTTAATTTTAGGGAGGCGGCTAAAAAAGTAACATTGGGTGTTGTGTATATAAGAGCCACATTTAACCATGATAATAATCAATTTTTTGGACCAATAAATGATGATTTTTGGCGCCGATTTTTTTCGGATGTTTTAGATTCAAAATTTAAAGTGGAGGCATCAGGTGTGATTGTAAGTAGTGATGGGTATATTGTCACAAATGACCATGTAATTGAAAATGCTGATGATATTGAGGTATTGCTTCACGATAAGAGAGTTTACAAAGCAAAAGTTGTTGGCATTGATCCTGAAACAGATTTAGCTTTATTAAAAATTCAAGAAACTAATATGAACTTTATTGAGTTTGGTAACTCTGATGATGTTGAAGTTGGAGATTGGGTTCTTGCTGTTGGAAACCCATTCAACTTAACATCAACAGTTACTTCAGGCATCGTTAGTGCAAAGGCTAGAAATATTAATATTTTAAAACGTAAAGATGCTGTTGAATCATATATTCAAACTGACGCAGTAATGAATATTGGTAATAGCGGTGGTGCTTTAGTTGATTATCAGGGAAAATTAATAGGAATTAACGCAGCCATCACAACTCCAACAGGAGCATTTGCAGGCTACTCATTTGCGATTCCTGTAAATATTGTAAAAAAAATTATTGATGATTTATTAATTAACGGAAAAGTAAAAAGAGGCTATTTAGGAATGGTATTAAAAAATATTTCTGATTCAGAGTCAAGGCTACTAAATACTAAGATAACAAATGGAGTTTATGTTGACAGTTTGATTACGGGTGGAGCAGCAATTGAAGCCGAGTTAAAAACAAATGATATTATTACAGCAATTGGTAATCGCAAGATAGAGACGCTAGCGCAGTTGCAGGAGATTATTGCACAACACCGTCCAGGAGAAAAAATTATTATTACTGTAATTCGTAAAGGCAAAGAGAAAAAAACGTTATTAACTCTTAAAGAATACGAAGGTACTGAAACAGATACATTGGTTGCTATGGCCGAAATGCTTATTAATTTAGGAATAAGATTAGTAGAGTTATCTGAAAAAGAAAAAAAACAATTAAAACTTTCTAATGGTTTAAAAATTACAGAAATTAAAAATGGTAAAATAGATACTTATACAAGTATTAAGCCTGGATTTATTATAATAAAGGTAAATGGAAAAGCTATTACAACTAGAG
>JBILOV010000018.1:0-18870 GCA_044374335.1 Bacteroidia bacterium
TCAAAATTTAATTCAACAGATCCTGTATATATAGCTTTCGAAATTCACGATGTGCGAAAAATGAAACTATTAGAAAGTGAATCTATTTTAATTAGTATGCGGTTTTTGAGTGGTATTCAACCAATAGAGCACTATAAAATTACAGCTACTCAAGATAACCAAGGGGTTATTTGTGGGTCAGGAGTTATAATACCACCAACAAACGATTCAGTCTCCTTTGAAGTAAGTACAATTTACAATGACTTTCACTATAGATTCTTGCAAGAAATGGAAAAACAAACTACAAATCAAAAAAAATGGAAAGTTGCTATTGATGAATTTGATGTAACCGTTTATGACCACTTAAAAGGTTATTGTACACAAATTGGTATTGGTATGTTTTCGGAAGATGCAGATCGTTTTTCTCAGTTTTCTGGAATAATGCCGAATTTTAAATTAAAAAAAGTTGTCGAGTTTTCTAAAGAACTTTCTAAAGACTATCCTTTTTCAAATATCATCAGCAAATCAACTAAAAAAGCGGAGGCTCAAAAAAAGGAAATGTATTCAAATATTACTAATAAAACCAAAGCACCTAAAGATTTCTTAAATAATGATTTTAAAGGCTTTGATGGAGAAATTACTCGTGCGGATGTAGAAAAAATTGCGGTGAAATTATTTAATAATACAGATTATCAATTAAAAATGCTTAGTTATTACAGCAACAGTATAAGAATCATTAAAAAAAATAATGGCTTTCCTGACTATAAAACATTTGATGTAGGGTTTTATACTACTAAAAGCAATGGAAAATGTGGATATGGTAGAATTACCATAAGTTCAAATTTTAATGGTGTAAGTTATGATCCTTGGAAAATATTTCACTATAAATTAATAGACTGTTTATGTGAATAATAGTCTATTAATTTTTTGATCTAATACTATTGCACAAATACAATACTGCCAATAAAGCGAGTTCCTCTATCTTCAGTTTCTACTGAAATAATATCATTTAACAACTCTTTACATTCAGCAGTTGACCAATCATAATTTGGCTGCTAAACCGGTATTACAAATTGCACATTTGGAACTTGTAAAAAATTATTAATTTGTAATTCGTTAGATTTTATTGTTTTATAAATTTTTCAAACATAAAAATATTAAATTGAAATACTACATTATACATTATTAAATGTAATACTTGAAAATTAAAACAAACCTATCTCTAAACTCGCGCCTTAAATCAAAAAGCCTGTAAATTTTACATTTACAGGCTTTTTAGTTGTTTAATCGTGATCCCGATTGGATTCGAACCAATGGCCCACAGCTTAGAAGGCTGTTGCTCTATCCAGCTGAGCTACGGGACCAGTTTTTTAAGTATTACTTAAAATTTGGAATGCGAATTTAATACTTTTTTTTCAATTTTAACGGTCTTTTTTAAATACTTTATTTATTGTATTATTTTGTTATTTTTAACGGCTTATAGCTTGTGACTAAATTATCAGTTGTTATTGTAAACTACAATGTAAAGCACTTTATTGAACAGTGCTTGTTTTCTGTGCTAAAAGCCTCAGAGAATATTAACTGTGAAATATTTGTAGTAGATAATAATTCTGTAGATGGCTCTGTTACGCTTATCAAAGATAAATTTCCTCAAATAAATTTAATAGTCAATAAAACTAATACCGGTTTTTCTGTTGCAAATAACCAAGCAATAAAATTGGCAAAGGGGGAATATGTGTTATTGCTAAATCCTGACACAGTTGTTCAAGAAGATACTTTTACAAAAAGTATTGCTTTTATGGATGCCCATCCCGAAGCCGGAGGTTTAGGAGTAAAAATGTTAGACGGACAAGGGAACTTTGCGCCAGAATCGAAAAGAGGCTTGCCTACACCTTCTGTTGCTTTTTATAAAATGTTTGGGTTCTCAAGATTTTTTCCAAAATCAAAAAAATTCGGGAAATATCATTTGTCATTTCTTCCTGAGAATCAGATAAACGAAATTGATGTTATTAGTGGTGCTTTTATGCTGATGCGCAAATCGGTGCTTGATACAATTGGTTTATTAGATGAAACCTTTTTTATGTATGGAGAAGATATTGATTTATCGTATCGTATTAAAAAAGCAGGTTATAAAAATTATTATTTTCCGCAAACACAAATCATTCATTACAAAGGTGAAAGTACAAAACGAAGTAGTTTAAACTATGTGATCATTTTTTACAAAGCCATGGCTATTTTTTCTAAAAAACATTTCAGTGGTTCAAATGCATTTTGGTTTAATGCGTTAATACATTTGGCTATTTTTTTAAAAGCAGGAATAGCTTTATTATCTAGGTTTTTAAAAGCATTTACAGTTCCTATATTAGATTTTAGTGCTATCACTTTTGGTTTGTTTGTGATAAAAAATATTTATCAGCAAAACACAGGTTTTGACGAGGATATTTATTCTGAAAAATTATTAAATGTAGCCTTTCCTTTATATGCGCTTGCCTGGATTATTATGGTTTATTTTAATGGAGGCTTCGACAAACCAATTAAGCTATTTAAAATTATGCGAGGGGTGATAGTTGGAACCGTTTTTATTTTAATGGGCTATTCTTTATTACCCGAATATTTAAGGTTTTCGAGAGCATTAATTTTATTAGGAACCAGTTGGGCCTTGTTATGTTTTGTTTTAACAAGAATTTTATTTCATTTATTAAAATTAAAATCATACAGCTTATTTAGCGCTAAAACAAAACGCATTGCCATTATTGGCGAAGAACAGGAGTTTAATAGAGTATCGGCTTTATTAAAAGAAACACATGCTAATCCTTCATTTGTTGGCTTTGTAAGTGCCGAAAATAACGGTGTACATAATCCTTATTATATTGGAAAAATAATACAAATTGATGAAATTATTAAAGTGCATCAGATTAATGAAATTATTTTTTGTGCAAAAGATATTAGTACACAATTTATTATAAATAATATGTTGACTCTTGTATCGAGTGGTGTTGATTTTAAAATAGCGCCTCCTGAAAGTTTATCAATTATTGGAAGCAATAATATTGATACAGCCGGAGATTTGTATATGATTGATGTGAATAGTATTTCAAAGTCAAATAATAAACGAAATAAACGTTTGTTAGATATTGGAGTAAGTATTCTCGCCCTACTTTTTAGTCCGATTTTACTTTTTATTCAGGAGCAAAAACAAAACTATTTTTTAAATTGTCTGAATGTTTTATTCGGCTTTTATTCATGGGTTGGTTATGGTAAAAACACTGATAAATCCTTGCCTGAAATTAAACGTTCTATATTATCACCCTCAATGCTTATCAGTTCAGATATGTTAGATAACGATAAAATTAAATTAGCTAATTTACGTTACGCTAAAGATTATAAAATTGAAAAAGATGTGATATTGATTTGGAAGTGTATTAAAAAATTGGGGGCTTAAATCTAAAAAATAAAAAATATTGAGAATTTCTTTCTGATAGTATTAATAACTATTCCTTATTTAGAAAGGGAATATTAGCGCTTAATTACCCATCCCAATAACCCTTCGTTATAAACAATGTTTATTACAAAGAAAAGAATCTTATATAAATGGATTTCCTGTGCTCAAATCTATTTTATTTGATAAAAAACTTTTCAATTTGTATCATATATTTTTGTACAATTTAAGCATTTAGTATTACAGAAATTTTATTGATAGATGAGTTTACACTCAAACAAAACACTAAAATGTTTTTTTAATTTTTCTTTTATTTCAATCATATCTACCTCTTCTCCAAGTTCTTTATTTAAGCTGGTAACAGCTTTATCTTGTATACCACATGGGATAATGTTTGAAAAATAATTTAAATCGGAATTTACATTAAATCCCCATCCATGCATGGTAACCCATCTACTGCATCGAACACCCATAGCACAAATTTTCCGTGCTTTAAAAACATTGTCTTCATCTAACCAAACTCCCGTTTCTCCTTTGCTTCTACCCGCTTTAATTCCATATTCATCCAGTGTTAAAATAATAGTTTCTTCTAATAAGCGCAGGTATTTATGAATGTCTGTAAAAAAATGATCTAAGTCTAAAATAGGATAACCCACTAACTGACCCGGTCCGTGATATGTAATATCCCCGCCGCGATTTATTTTATAGTAAGTTGCTTTTTTCTCTTCCAGTTGATTATCATTAATTAAAAGGTGTGAGGCATCTCCGCTTTTACCTAATGTGTATACGTGAGGATGTTCGACAAATAACAAATGATTTTTTGTTTCAATTTGTTGCTGTGGCTCTAAATTTCTATTAGTTATTTTTTGAGCAACTGTGTCATTAAATAAACTTTCTTGAAAGTTCCAACAGGCTTTAAAGTCCATAAGACCAAGGTCTTTAAAAAGTACTTGTTTGCTCAAAGTAAATTTATTTAGGAATTAGTTAAGCTTAGCTAATTCGTTTTTTAAATTAGTGATCACATTAACTTCAGTAGCATCTATATTTTTTATATCCGCGATATAACAAGAAATCCAATCTCCAATATTTATTAAATAAAAAAACTGTTCAACTTTTGATGTTCCTTTTGCTGTAATATCTGTAACAGAGTGACTGTATTTTGTAAATAATTCTTTACAAATTTCATAACGTTTAATAGTTCTTTCATAATCAAAAGAAGTTCTAAAAGTAACAACGGCTAATGAGTCATTTTTTTCAGTCCAACCTACTAATTCATTATGATTCATTTCAGGCAAAGTATGATGCCAACATAACATTTTACTATTTTCGTTTATTTGTTGTCTAAATCTAACAGCTGCTCCTTCGCAAGAACCTAAAGAATAGATAACAGGAATTTTATGTGCTAATTTCTTGGCTATTAATGTTGCTTCAACTTTAATAGCATCATTTTCTTCATTTAATAAAGTAATAGATGTTTGAACCTGATTAAGTAAATCTGTTTTTACAAATCCATTAAACTGAATAATTTTAAATAATTGAACTAAGGAGTAACCTATACAAGAGCGAGGAGGATGACCACCCGGGATAATAATTGTATCAAATTTATATTTTTCAGCAATTGCCTGAACTTCGCCCCCACTCGTTATACAAACAATTTGAGCATTTTTATCAATTGCTTGTTTCATTGCCGAAAGCGTTTCCTCGGTATTTCCACTATATGAAGAAATAATTACCAATGAATTTGAGTCAACAAATTTCGATAAAAAATAATCTTTATTTACAATTACAGGAATTGGACATTCACTCTGTATTAATTCAGATAAAATTGTACCTCCAATACCAGAGCCTCCAAGTCCTGTTACAACAATATTTTGAATGTTTGTTTTTTGAGTAAGAATTGCAGAATTTGCAATATCTAAAGCTTCTTGTAATTGTTTTGTAAATCCTTCTACTAATGTCTTCATATTAAAATAGTAATAAGGTAAAAATAACAAAAATATTGCAGATTAATAGAAGTTGCCCTTAATTTAAACTAAAATTAAGATTACAATTTCTCGTATGATTTAACGGAATCAACCCATTTTTGGGGTACTTCGATGGTTTCTTTAGTGTCATAATTTATGCAAACCAAAGTGCTTTTTCCATAAGCGCAAAGAAATTTATTATGACCATCTTCAATAGTTAAAACGTTTTCTATTTCAAAACTTTTAGTGCCAAAACGTGTAATTTTTGTGTAGCAAAACACCTCATCTTCTAATAAAATTGGACGTTTATAGGTGATTTCTGTATTTGCTAAAATCATTCCTGTTTTAATCCAGTCAATATTATTTCTAAATACATCTTTAAAATATTCAACTCTGGCAGTTTCAAAATATGTAATATGATTAGCGTTATTAACGTGCCCTTGCTTATCAATATCCTTAAATCGAACTTGAATTTTAAGTTTATGAATATAAGAAGCTAGTAGTTCGTGCAGTTCCATGATTTAATAATTAATTAGTTTGAGCTCCTCAAATTCACTCAGGATGACACACAATCTGTAAAATTACATTTCGCGATTTAATAAATGGAGAGCAAATTCTTTTAGATTATTTTTTTTTGATTGATTAGCATCTAATTCTTCTAAATGTTTTAAAGCAATATCTGTATGTTTATTGGCTTCAGTTAATGCTAATTCTTTAACGCCTAATAAATCGTAAATAGCCGTAACTTGTTTTACCTTTTCTACGGTTGAAATTTCGTTAGAATATAATAAATAATTTAATTGTCTGGTTTGGCTTTCATCAGCTAATTCAAATGCATCCAATAACATAAATGTTTTTTTATTAGAGATTATATCACCACCAACTTGTTTCCCAAATTTTTCATCATCTGCGTATACATCTAAAACATCATCCAATATTTGAAATGCAATACCAACATGCTTACCAAATTCATACACATGTTTTTGGTTTTCGATAGATGCATTAGCACAAATAGCACCCATTTGCAAACTACAGCCTAATAAAACAGCAGTTTTAAAAGTTATCATGTCTATATAATCATGAACACTTACTTTTTCTTGCGTTTCAAAATTCATATCCATTTGTTGTCCTTCACAAACTTCTAATCCTGTTTTTGCAAACAAACTTAATAATTCTGGGATATGTTTATTATTTGATTTAGAAAGCACTTCAAAACCTTTAACCATCATGCCATCGCCACTCAATAAAGCTATATTATGATTCCATTTTTCATGAACGGTTGTATTTCCTCTTCTCAAGGGCGCATTATCTAAAATATCATCATGAATTAATGAAAAATTATGAAACAGTTCTACTGATAAAGCAGCATGAATAGCCTCATTTGGATTAGCTTCAAATAAATCACAGCCTACTAATGTTAATAAAGGTCTTACCCGTTTACCACCTAAACCAATAATGTAATTCATTGGTTCATACATTTCTTTAGGAACTGCAATTCCTAAAGAAATTTGTTGTTCATCAATAGCTTGATTTAATATTTTAAATAATGTAGCGTATGCTTGCACGTTTTGTTTTTATGTTTACTTTTTTTAACCACATAGGAACATAGCTTTTTGTGGTTTTAGAATGTGTATTAAAGTTTATTATAATAGAATCTGCGATTAATGAACATAGGTATTTAAGTTTTCCTCTTCAAAGATTTATGACCAAACCAAACTATGTGCCTATGTGGTTAAAGGTTCTATTTTGCTTCTGCCATTTTTAATAAATATGTACCGTAACCACTTTTTGTTAACGGCGTAGCTATTTTAATTAATTGCTCTTTTGTAATAAAGCCCATTTTAAATGCTACTTCTTCAATACACCCAATCTTTAATCCCTGACGCTCTTCAATAACCTGAACAAATTGACTAGCTTGCATCAAGGAAGCAAATGTTCCTGTGTCTAACCAGGCAGTACCTCTATCTAAAATTGAAACTTTTAATTGTTTACGATTCAGGTATTCTTTGTTCACATCAGTTATTTCGTATTCTCCTCGTGCAGAAGGTTTTAAATTTTTTGCAATTTCAACTACTGAATTGTCATAAAAATATAAACCCGGTACAGCATAATTTGATTTTGGATGTTCTGGTTTTTCTTCAATCGATAATACATTAAAATCTTTGTCAAAATCTACAACACCATAACGTTCAGGATCACTCACATGATAAGCAAAAACAACGCCACCATCAGGATCATTAATTTTTTGTAACATCCGACCTAAGCCAACACCATAAAAAATATTGTCGCCTAATACTAAAGCTACTTTATCATTACCAATAAAATCTTCGCCAATAACAAAAGCTTGCGCCAAACCATTTGGCACTTCTTGAACGGCATAAGTAAACTTACATCCAAGCTGTTCGCCTGTGCCTAATAAACGTTCAAAATTTGGTAAATCTTGGGGAGTTGAAATGATTAAAACTTCATTAATACCCGCCATCATTAAAACAGATAATGGATAATAAATCATTGGTTTGTCATAAATGGGCATCATTTGTTTACTCATTGCTAATGTTAATGGATGTAAACGGGTTCCTGAGCCACCTGCTAATATTATTCCTTTCATTTTTGCTTGTTTTAAAGAATTTTAAAAATAGGATTTTTATTTTAAAACAATTGCTTTTTTCGGTTGTTTTTATTTCAAATATTAGGTAAATGCTTAGTAAGTTTACACCCAAATTCACTTTCAATGATTTCTCAAAATTCTAACAAATCAGTTATTTATTGGCTACTTACAGGTTGTTCTTTAATATATATAATGGTAGTTGTAGGTTGTATTACTAGATTAACACATTCTGGTTTATCAATTACCGATTGGAGTTTTATGGGCTCTATGCCACCTTTATCTGAAGAAGCATGGCTAGAACGTTTTGCAAAATATCAGCAAAGTCCGGAGTTTATTAAGGTAAATTATACTATGCAATTACCTGAATTTAAACATATCTTTTTTTGGGAGTACACACACCGTATGATTGGCAGAGCTATGATGTATGTGTTTTCTATTGGGTTAATTGTTTTAGTAATTCGTAAAAAAATCCACAAACAAATGTTGCCATCTCTAATTTTATTGTTCTTTATGGGTGCCATGCAAGCTGTTATTGGTTGGTGGATGGTTCATAGCGGATTACAACAAAAACCTGCGGTAAGTCATTATAGATTAGCCATTCATTTAATGAGTGCTTTTACGCTGTTTGCTTTTACATTTTGGTTTGCACTTAAATTATTAAATCCCAAAGTAGAAATTCAAGGAAATAATGGAGATAAATTAAGGTGGTGGTCACTTTCATTTTTTGTAGTCTTAATTTTACAGATAGTTTACGGTGCCTTCACTGCAGGTTATGTTGAAGGGGATGCTGCTAAAATACGTCCCGGACAAATATTTAATACTTGGCCAAAAATGGGTGATGAATGGATGCCGGAACAAGTAACTATGAAGGGTAATTTCTTTTTAAATTTTATGGAAAATGCGAGCGGAATACAATTTATGCATCGTATGGTGGCAATTTTAGTTTGTATTGTACTTTGCGTAATTTGGTATAAATCAACAAAACTCAATTTAAATACTTCACAATACAGAGGAGTTACTTTTTTAATTTATGGCGTTACAATACAATTTATTTTAGGAGTTTTAACGTTGTTATACCATGTGCCTGTTGTTTTAGGCGTATTGCATCAAACAGGCGCTTTCTTTTTATTTGCAACTTCTGTGTATTTAATATTTCATACGTTTAAGAAAAATAATTAATATCAATTACCTCACCCCAGTAATTGTATTCTTTTTCCTAGATCTAAATAATACATTAAACTTATATTCAATGCCTTCGCTTGGCATTAGGGCAGGCGATTGCGCTAATTGCATTTGAGGATTGATAAAGAAAAATCCTGACAATGTTTTTATATTGTAAGCTTGTTTAGCAGTACTGTTTTTGGTGTGATGGAAAATCAACCAATCTTGTTTTGGATTTGCTTTTAAATATGCTTTGTATGTTTTTACACTATCGTCTAAACAAATACTAATAAAAGTAATTTTATCTTTAAATTTTTTATTTAAATCTATAATCTTTTGCATTTCTTTTTGGCTATTGTTGCTTTCACTCGAAAAGAAATTTAAGTAAATGTACTTTCCTTTATAGTTTGATAAGTTAACATAATTGTCTGAATTGTCAGTAACAATAAAGTCTGGCGCTTTTGCTCCCGGTTGCAATTGATAAATGGATTGAAGCATATTAGTTGCAATTTTTTTATGCTCAGCAAATTTTGTGTCTCTATACAATTGTTCAAGCACACTTTGCACCTGTTGTTTATCAAAATCCGGACTATAATAAAAATCAATTAAGCCTTTTAGTATGAGTAATTCACGAACCGTATCATTTTTAATAGACTCATCATTTTTAAATTGTTTTTGTAAATCCTGATAATCAGCATACGAATTAATACTATTATAAATTGTACCACCATTTTTAGTTGAAGCGTAGGCTTTTAAATAACCTTTGAAATGAATATTGAAAAATTGCATGTATTCAAAATTTGAATACTGAATAGGCCTTCTATCAATAAACTGTTTATATAAAATAGTTTTATTACGTGATATGCTCGCGAAAAAATTAGCAAATGAATAATCTACGTAATTATTGAAATAAGAATTCTTAATGTTTTGATATCTTTTTTTACTAGCAACTAAAAAAGTATCTAGTATTGCGTTTAATTTGGCTGGAGATAAATACCCATCTTTTATATTTAAAAATAAGTTATTGTATTGCGAATTAAAATCTACTATAAGAGCATTTAACTCTGTACTATCTTTACCATAAACGCTTATGTCAACAATTGTTTCTGTTCCTTCCTGATTATTTGTTAATGAATCTTTTGAGGGGAAATAGATGCCATATACAAAATTAGGTTGAATGTATAATTTTCCAACTAGGTTATCTATGTTAATGAGAACAGGCTTGGTGATAAGGGACTGTATTTTTAATTCAAAGTAACCTTCCTTATCAATTGTATCCGAACTTTCTTTTGTTTTTGTAAAAGTAATATAATCTGAATAATCGCTTAAAACAATTTCTTTGCCAATATGAGATGCATGTGCTTTCCCTTTAATAGTAATGTTTTGAGCATTACTCGTAAATACGATGCCTAAAATAAAAAATAGTATAATTCTCATATTCCTTTATAATTCCAAATATAGTATAAGTTACAGATTATTTTTAGACTGTTTTACTAAAATATGTTATTGAAATTATATTTGAATTAAACTTGCTTGTATATCTGAAAATAGATTAATATAGACTTGAATTTATTAATCAATAGATTGAGAAAAGAAACTAAAATTTACATTACCGTATTTTCGGACTTCTAAATAATTTTTTTTAGCAGTTAAATCTGTTTGTTTACCATGCTCAATAATTAAAAGTCCGCCTTCGTTTAATAAATTTCGAGAAAATACTAATTCATGGATGTTGGCAATATTTTCTAATTCATATGGTGGATCTGCAAAAATTACATCAAAAGTAGAATGTGTTTTTTCAAGATATTTAAATACATCAGCTCTTTCAATAAATATGCTACTTAGTTTGAGAGTCTTAGCAGTATCTTTTATAAAATTTAAGCATGGCGTATGTTTATCAATAGCGTAAATTTTTTTTACTCCGCGCGAGGCAAATTCTAAACTAATGTTTCCTGTTCCGCAAAATAAATCAAGGACAGTTATTTCATCAAAATCTATCTTATTATTTAAAATATTAAATAATCCCTCTTTGGCAAAATCAGTTGTGGGTCTAACTGGTAAGTTTTTAGGGGCTACCAATTGTTTGCCTTTTAATATACCTCCTATTATTCGCAAAATAATCTATTTAATAAAGTGTAATTAAAATGTTGAGGCATGCCATTAATATTTGACCAGTTTATTGTTTTATGTCCTAATCCTAAGCGAATATTTTTGATGTATTTTTTTAAAGCAATTATTAATCCCGATGTTGCGTCGACATTGCCAATAATTGTAATGTTAGCGGTTAATGGATTTAATTGATACTGCTCTAAGATAAATAATACAAAATATAAGATATCCTCGTGGGTAGTAATTGTAAACTGATTGGCTAATACTAATTTTTGATCTTGCTTTACAATCACCTCAATGTAATTTGAATGTATTTGTAAGATAACAGCTTCTTTTATTAATTCTTCTGTTTGCAACATTAATTTGGCCAATACAGTAAGCGTATGTTTTAATTGATGATTAGGAAAAACTAAATCTAATGCAGATTTTAAAGAATCGTCAACAGCATATATTAGTTTGATATCAGTATTGACATCATCAGCAAAAATTAATTTATTAGAAACCGAAGCTGTATTAAATTCAAGTAAAGACCTATTATTTGCAACATCATAAAATGAAGCAGGGCACAATGTAAACTGTTGGTTAAAATAGTTTACATATACATGTTCGTATGATTTTTTCGAAATCTGAAAATGCTTAATCGCATTTATTAAGTGCTCATTTAAAAATACATTTATAATATTTTCAATAGGATAATTACACAGGAATAATGGCTTATTTTGGTCGGATTGAAATTCGCAAAATTGAATAAACGAATCCGATAATTCAATCACCAAAGTATCAGCTAAATCTGATAATTGTCCAAATGATGTATGATTTATCTGCACTGACATTGTTGTTACAAAACTAAACTAATTTATTTAACATTTATAAGTTAGTTGTCTATGAAATTCAGAACAAATAATGGCACAGGCATTTGCCGCGTTAAGTGATTCACTGCCGTTACTATTAGCCGCTGGAATAGTAATTGGATGTGTGAGATATTTTTGAACTTCTTGAGAAATACCGTTTGCTTCATTTCCAATAATAATGAGTCCGTTTTTTAATTGTGAGGTAAAAATGTTTTCTCCATTTAAAACTGCTCCATAAATTGGTAATTCTTTAAAATGAGACAATAATTCTTCAAAATTTAATATTATTACATTTACTCTTAATACAGCACCCATACTAGCTTGTAAAGTTTTGGGATTGTAGAGTTCTGTACAATTTGGTGAGCAAATAACTTGTTTTATTCCAAACCAATCTGCTACTCTAATAATTGTGCCTAAATTACCCGGATCCCTGATATCATCTAAAAATAAAGTCGTTGAATTCCCAAAGATTGAGGTATCCAATACTTGGTGTTTTATATTAACTATCGCTAAAACTTGATTAGGTGATGTTTGCAAACTGATTTTCTTTAATTCTTCCTCACTTATTTCAGAATACTCTATTTGACTGTTCTCTAATATTGATTTCTGATTGGTCAAAAAATCTGATGTTGCAAATAGTTCCTTAATGGCAAATTTAGAGTGCTTTATAAATTCTGAAACTAATTTTATACCCTCAATTATAAATAAGCCATCCTGCTCTCTATTTTTTTTAGAGTGTAAGGATTGTATGTGTTTTATCTGATTTTTACTAATCATTATTTAAAGTTAAATTAGTACGCTATAAATGTAAGTAATCCCTTTGACCAATAAACACGATATTAAAAATTTTTTAAAGCCTTTCCATAGAATTGGTTTGCATTTGTTATGTGTCCTATTTTTTATTATTTTAATAAGCTCTTGCAGTATAAACAAGCATCTTAAAGAAAACGAATTTTTATTACAGAAAAGTTCTATAAGGCAAAATGGAACAACAATTGATAACTCTGAATTAGAGGCTTTTATTAGGCAAAAACCAAATAGAAAAATTTTAAAATTAGTACGATTTAATTTATGGTTATACAATCAGGTTGATCAGCAAAAAATGCTGAAAAAGAAAGATAAAAGAAATTTAAGATTTGATAAAATTAATGCTAAACGAACTGAAAAGAATGATCGCAAAAACAAAAGAAGATATGCAAAAAGAAAAACTACTAAACCACCGAATCTGAAAAACAAAGAAAAACCTACATTTAGGGAGAGTGTTTTAGAAGCTGGTGAACCACCTGTTATTTTAGATTCTTTACTTACTAGAATTACTATAAATCAATTACAAAAATTTGTGTTTTCAAAGGGTTATTTTAACTCAAAAGTAAGAGATAGCCTTGTGCTAGATGTGAAGAAAAAACGAGCTAAATCTTATTTTTTTATAACAAAATCTAAGCCATACCAAATTCAAAACATTAATTATAAAATAGATGACCCGTTAATTGATTATTTTATTATGAATGATACTACTAGTTCATTAATAAAAAATAATATAATATATGATGAAGACATTTTTCAAAAAGAAAGATCGAGAATTACAGAGACTCAATTAAACAATGGCTATTTTTATTTTGCACCAGAATATGTAAATTATTTGGTGGATACGAATTTAGCAGGTCAAAATGTTAATTTAACTATTGGTGTTAAAATGTATTCAAAGTCTTTTAGCGATACCAACGATTCTATTGTTTATGTAAACCATCCCCGCTTTTATATCGAAAATGTTTTTATTATTCCTGAAACAATATCAGATTTTAAAGGAAAGGCAAGTAGTTTTTTTATGAAAGATACAATACACTACAATGGGTTAAAAATATTGCACAACAAAAAACTGTTATTTCACGAAAGAGATTTAACTCGAGATATTAGTATTTTTCCTGGGCAATTATATCAACAAAATTATGCTGAAGAAACTTATAAAGGATTAAGTTCGTTAAAAGTATTTAAGAGTGTTTTTATACAATACATTCAAAATCCAAATTTTCCTGATAAGTTAAATTGCTATATAGTTTGCCAGCCATTGGTAAAACAATCTATTACATTAGAAACTGAAGGAAATTATACGTCTGGGAATTATGGTTTAGCCGGCAGTTTGGTTTTTCAAAATAAAAATGCGTTTGGTGGTGCCGAGTTAGTGGAGCTAAAGTTAAAAGGCTCTCTTAATGCACAAAGGCAGTTTAATACTTCACAAACTACTAATATTGAAAATGTTCAAAATACTTTTAATACCGTCCAGTTTGGACCAGAGTTAAATATTTATTTCCCCAGACCATTGTTCCCTTTTACTTTATTTTACTATAAAAAAAATGTAAATGAAAAAAGATATTTTATTCAACCAAAAACTATTTTAAATTTATCTATTAATTATCAATCCCGTCCCGAATTTGATCGAACCATATCAACTATTTCATATGGGTTTAAATTTAATACTAGTAAAGGATTATTAACCTATGATATAATACCCTTAGAAACATATATAGTTAAAGCAAAGTTGTTTGGCACTTTTAAAACTGATTTAATAAATTTAAAGGACTTTTTTTTACTTAATTCTTTTCAGGATCACGTTACCACACTATCCAAAATATCTGCTATTTATAATAATCAAACGTTAGCTAAAAGAAGAAATTTCATGTATTTAAGAACCAGTATAAGTTCATCAGGTAATATTTTAAGGGGAATCTATTCTGCAGCAAATCAGCCAAAAGATGCTTTTGACAGATTCTTAGTTCAGGACATTCCTTTTTCTCAATTTGTAAAATTTGATGTAGACTATCGTTTTTATTTTAAAATTAGAAAATTAGGCAAACTAGTTTATCGATTAGCTGGTGGATTTGGGAAGCCACTAAAAAATTTAACTACCTTACCTTATGAACAAAGTTTTTTTGGTGGCGGCCCAAATAGTAACAGAGCTTGGCGTGCTAGAACATTAGGTCCAGGAAGTTATGATCAGCCTGATTCAGTGAGTTCACGTTATGATAAAATTGGTGACATACAAATAGAGAGTAACATTGAATATAGATTTCATATTTTTAAATCATTTTATGGTGCTTGGTTTGCTGATGCTGGAAATATTTGGTTGTCTTATAAAGATCCTAATAAACCAAATGGACAATTCAAAATAGATGAATTTTATAAAGAAATTGCAATTGGTTCAGGTTTTGGATTACGATATGATTTTAGCTTTTTTGTTCTCAGATTGGATGCTGCTATTCGTGTTCATGATCCACAATATTCAAAAGTTAAAAGGTGGGTTTTTGGAAAACAAACATTGAAAGAGTCTGCTATTTTAAATTTTGGTATTGGTTATCCGTTTTAAAAAATATGCGTGTTTGTTTGTGTTCTAAAACACATGTTGTGTGTTCATAACAGCTTTGCATCTATTAAAAAAGCGTATCTTTACAGCCATATTTCAAATACTAATGAGTTTTATAGAAGAATTAAATAAAAGAAAAACTTTTGCCATTATTGCCCATCCAGATGCTGGTAAAACAACCTTAACAGAAAAATTGTTATTATTTGGAGGGGCTATTCAATCGGCAGGAGCTGTTAAATCAAATAAAATCAAAAAGTCGACTACTTCCGATTTCATGGAAATTGAAAAACAACGTGGTATCTCAGTTTCTACATCAGTTATGGCCTTTGATTACAGAGATTTTAAAGTAAACATTTTAGATACTCCTGGTCACGAAGATTTTGCCGAAGATACCTATCGTACATTATCTGCTGTAGATAGTGTAATTATGGTAATTGATTGTGTAAAAGGAGTAGAACCACAAACACGGAAATTACTAGAAGTATGCCGTATGCGCAATACACCTGTGATTGTGTTTGTAAATAAAATGGATCGTGAAGGACAAAACGCATTTGATTTGTTAGATGAAATTGAAAAAGAATTAAAAATAAGAGTTCGTCCTTTAACCTGGCCAATTGGTATTGGTAAATCATTTAAAGGAGTATATAATTTATATGAAAAAAAATTATCACTTTTTCAAGGAGATAGTAAAACCACAGTTGAAGAAAGTGTTGTTTTGGATAATGTGAATGATTCTGAAATTGAAAAATACATCAGTGAAGATTTCGCCAATCAATTACGTGATGATATTACATTAATTGATGGTGTGTATGATGATTTTGATAAGAGAGAGTATTTGGCAGCAAATATTAGTCCTGTGTTTTTTGGTAGCGCAGTAAATAATTTTGGTATAAAAGAGTTGTTAGATTGTTTTGTGGAAATTGCTCCAACGCCTCAAGGCAGAGATACCGACGTAGCTGGACATATTGAATCTGATGCTCCAAAATTTAGTGGATTTGTATTTAAAATTCATGCTAATTTAGATCCTAAACATAGAGATAGAATTGCTTTTTTAAGAATTGTATCAGGTAAGTTTGAACGTAATAAATATTATTACAATGTGCGCGAACAAAAAGATATGCGTTTTAGTAATCCTACAGCTTTTATGGCACAGCAAAAATCGGTTATTGATGAATCGTATCCTGGTGATGTAATTGGTTTATATGATGCTGGAAGTTTTAAAATTGGAGATACATTAACAGAAGGTCCTAAATTTAATTTTAAAGGCATTCCGAGTTTTTCTCCTGAGCTATTTAAATATGTAACTAATTTAGACCCAATGAAAACTAAGCAATTACAAAAAGGCTTAGAGCAATTAACGGATGAAGGAGTAGCACAATTATTTACTAAAAAAGCAGATGGTCGTAAAGTAGTTGGTACGGTTGGTGCCTTGCAGTTTGAGGTTATTCAGCATCGTTTAAAATCGGAGTATAACGCATCTTGCGGTTATGATTCTGTCAATTTATACAAAGCATTATGGATTGAATGTAGTGATAAGAAAAAATTAGAAGAATTTTTAATTGATAAGTCTAATCATATTGCATACGATAAAGAAAATCGTTTAGTCTTTTTAGCTGAATCAGCTTGGTTATTAGAAATGGCACAAACTAAATTTCCTGAAATTAAGTTTCATTTAAAGAGTGAGTTTTAATTAAACGTCCGATATAAATCATAAAAAATAACCACATAGGCACATAGAAAAATAAATGGTAAAGTGGAAGGAATAGAAAAACATGTTTTTTACACATAGACTCTATGTGTAAAGCGTAGCTTCTATTTTTTTGACTCAACTATTAATAAATACAAACTATGTCTCTATGTGGTTAAAAAATAAATAATATTAACCTACATACTATGGCAAATATTTTTGAATTCAACGGATATAAACCAGTAATTGATAAATCATCATTTATTCATCCAAACGCAACTGTTACAGGCAATGTCATCATTGGTAAAAACGTATATATCGGTCCAGGTGCTGCGGTTCGTGGTGATTGGGGACAAATTATTATTGAAGACGGATGTAATGTGCAAGAAAATTGCACCATACACATGTTTCCGGGAACTACTGTTTTATTGAAAGAAGCAGCGCACATCGGCCACGGTGCTATTATTCATGGCGGTATAATTGGTAAAAATGTATTAGTTGGTATGAATGCTGTAGTAATGGATAATTGTGTAATTGGTGATAATTGTATCATAGGAGCATTATGTTTTGTGCCTGCTGATACAATTATTGAAGATAGAAAAGTGGTTGTTGGAAATCCAGGCAAAGTTGTAAAGGATGTGAGTGATGATATGATTGCTTGGAAAACAAAAGGCACTGCTTTATATCAACAATTACCTGCAGATTGTTACGCAACTTTAAAGCCCTGTGAACCACTACGCAGAATTCCAGCCTTTAGACCGAATCAACAAAACGAATATAAAACTTGGAACGAAGAAAAAACTAAAGCTAAAAAGAAGTAATTTTTTAATGATCATAAGCATAACAAGGCGGAGCCTTAAAGTTTAGCTTTATGTTTAATGTTACGCCAAAAAAGAAATACCAATCTTTTGTTCTAGGATTACCTCTTTGTTCATTAACATTACTTCCTGCGTTTTTCGAACGATCCGATAATTTTGTTCCATTAATATGTGTGAAAGGATTTATTTCGGTATCAGGATATGTTCCACTTACATCATCTAAAAAATCGGTAAATGTTTTACGTGGTCCCCACTCAATGCCTATACCAACTTGTTTTGATACATTCATTTTTGCACCCACACCAAATGGAATTGCAATTTGCGTTAATTTATAACCTTTAGTTTGTCCCTCAGTACGCAAAGGTTGTAAGTCTATCCAAAAATTACCCAATTGCGCACGAGGATTAAATGTAAACACATCAATCCCTAAAAACAAAAAAGATGTAAATTTATATTTATCATTACTAATGCGGTATTCTAAAAAATTAAATTCAGCCACGGCATTAAATTCAATAATTTGTGATTTAAAATTCAAATTTCTTTGAATCTGATCAGCATTATCGCTTTGCGAATCATCGCCCATGATGTTTCCGAAATTCACACCGCCTCTAAAAGCATAACGGTAATTTGGGGTAAATCTATAAAATACTCCCGCAGCAGGTTGGGTTAAAAAAAATTGTTTTGTAGGATTTAAATCGCCAATGTAGTATGAACCTCCTAAAAAAATACCAAGCTCATGCTGTCTAAAATTTCTTCTTTTTTGTTGAGAAAATAAAGAGGAAGATAAAAACAATAAACAAAGTAATATGTAAGAGTAAAATTTCATTAATAATCTTAAACGTTTAAAAGCTAAAAATAGTGTATAATAACGGTATTTTTAAATGAGTTTTTACTAT
>JBILOV010000019.1:0-18861 GCA_044374335.1 Bacteroidia bacterium
TATTCTTACTAGCACTTTCTGCTTTTACAGCTGGATTTATTGATGCGGTGGTTGGAGGCGGCGGATTAATACAAACACCTTTTTTATTAATTACATTTCCAAAAATGCCATTACCAGTTTTGTTTGGAACAAATAAAATTGCAGCTCTTGCAGGCACCTCAATTGCTGCATTTAAGTATGCTAAAAAAATAACCTTTAATTATAAATTACTTGCTGTCATTGCTTTAAGTTGTTTTATTTCTTCTTTTTTGGGCGCAAAAATCGTCAGCCACATTGATTCTACTATTCTCAAACCTGTTATTTTAGTCATCCTAATTGCCATAGCTATTTATACTTTTTTTAAAAAGAATTTAGGGGCTCATGAAACAAAAGAACTAACACTAAAAAAACAAATGCTTTACGGTTCAGCTATAGGTTTAGTTGTAGGTTTTTATGACGGGTTTTTTGGTCCTGGCACCGGAAGCTTTTTTGTTTTAGGATTTGTTGTCATTTTAGGTTTCGAATTTGTAAAAGCATCAGCATACGCTAAAATAGTTAATTGTATCACAAACATCTCGGCACTAATTGTTTTTATTAAACAGGGTGATTATATTTTACAACTCGCTTTTTTATTAGCAGTATTCAATATCCTTGGCAGTTTTATTGGTAGCACTTTGGCATTAAAAAAAGGAAACGGATTTGTGCGTATTATTTTTTTAGTCATTGTTACTGTAATGATTGTAAAATATGGATATGATGTGTTAAGCGCTTATTATTAGTTAGTCCTTTATAGCGCCCTATAAAAGAATGCATCAATCAAATTCAATAATTGTATTCCTTGTTGGTGTTCTTTCAAGCTCTAAATACATAATTAATTTTTAAATTTTGATATTAAATAAAACACTACCAATAAAAGAAAGTGATACTGAGATAAAGAAACTTCACTATCTTAGTCCTAATAAAAAATTACATTAATATGAAATAGCTATGTTTGCTAAAACACAAATGAAGATAAACTGGCTAAACCATATGACAACTAAAAAACAATAATATCTACATATGAAATAGCTATGTTTGTCAAAACACCATTGAGAAGCTCCCAACGAAACAAAAAACAATAAATATCTACACATGAAGTATTCAGCCATAAAAAAAGATTTGTTTATCGACAACCGAAAAAACTATTCCAAACATTTAAAACCAAATTCATTGGCATTATTTGTTAGCAATGATATTTTACCTACAAATGCTGATGGAGCGCTAGGTTTTGTTCAGAATAGTGATTTGTTTTATTTAACAGGCGTAGACCAAGAAGATACAATTTTGATGATTTTTCCGGATGTAAAAGATGGAAAACATAAAGAAGTTCTATTTATAAAAGAAACAAGTGAATTAATTGCTATTTGGGAAGGAGCTAAATTAACCAAAGCCCAAGCTACTGAGGTGAGTGGTATAGAACATATTTACTGGCACCATGAATTTGAAAAAACATTTAAAACATTTGCATTTCAAGCAGAAAACTTTTATTTAAACAGTAACGAACATACGCGTCGTTACATTGACATGGAAACTGCTGAAATGCGTTTCAATAAAAAAATAAAAGAACAATATCCATTGCACCGTATTGAGCGTTCAGCTCCCATTATGCATCGCACGCGTTCTATCAAACATCCTATTGAAATTGAATTAATGCAACAAGCTTGTAACATTACCGAAAAAGGATTTCGCCGTTTATTGAGTTTTACAAAACCTGGGGTAATGGAATATGAAATTGAAGCAGAGTTAATTCATGAATTTGTTCGTAACAGAAGTCGAGGTTTTGCCTATGGGCCAATTATTGCGAGCGGCGGAAATGCATGCGTTTTACATTATGTAGAAAATAATAAACCTTGTAAAGACGGGGATGTTATTTTATTAGATGTAGCGGCTGAATACGCTAACTACGCGAGTGATATGACGCGTGCAATTCCTGCAAATGGGAAATTTTCAAAACGCCAACGCGAAGTATACGATGCTGTTTTAAGAGTTATGAAAGGCGCAACCAACATGCTTAAAATTGGAAATACGTTTGAAAAATATAACCTTGCTGTTGGCGATTTAATGACACAAGAATTATTACAATTAGGTTTAATAAAATCAGATGACGTAAAAAATCAAAATCCTGCATGGCCAGCGTATAAAAAATATTTCATGCATGGCACATCACATTTTATTGGATTAGATGTACATGATGTTGGTTTTTTTGCAGAACCCATGCAAGCAGGAATGGCCTTTACAGTTGAACCCGGCATTTATATCCCTGAAGAAAATTTAGGCATTCGTTTAGAAAATAACATTATCATTACCTCAACTGGAAATGATGATTTAATGAAGAATATTCCATTGGAAGCAGATGAAATTGAAGCCTTAATGAACACCTAGTTTTAAGTTTTTATTCTTTTGATATACAATAAATTAACAAAAAAAAGTAAGTTTCTGGGTTACCTTTCGCTTATTTAAGTATTAACCTAAACAGTGGCTTTATGGCTAAAGTAGCGTACACAGACCTTGAATTTATTGAAGGGCTCAAGCATAATAACGATGCTGTGTTACGCACTTTATACAAAAAGTACTATAATCTCGTTCTTAAATATGTTGTAAACAATAGTGGTAATAGTGAGGCTGCCGCAGACATTTATCAGGAAACAATTATTGTTTTATATGAAAACGTTCAAAAGCCAACATTTCAATTAAACTGTCAATTACAAACATTTATTTTTTCAATCGCTAAACGGCTTTGGTTAAAACAATTAAGAAGTAAAGGACAGGTAACCCGATTTAAAGAAGACGAAGAAGCAGAGGTGATTGATGTAACAGATGAAATAACAGATCATCTTAAAAAAGAATCGGATATTGAAAAAATGAATGCCTGCATGGAAAACCTAGGTGAACCTTGCAACACACTATTAAAAGACTTTTATGTTTATAAATTAAGCATGGATGATATATCTGAAAAATTTGGATATACAAATTCTGATAATGCTAAAACACAAAAGTATAAATGTTTACAACGTTTAAAACGTTATTTTTTTGAAGACAAGTAAAGACAAAGAATATAAATTGAGAGAGACATGAGAGTAACAGATTTATTTGACAACTACATTTTTGGGGAATTATCTTCTGAAGAAAAAATGAATTTTGAAAACCGTATTAAAACGGACTTAGAATTTGCAAACGCTTTCGAAAAACATAAAACACTCATTGAAGCGATTAATCAGCAAGAACAACGCGCACATTTAAAACAAATTCTTTCTACTATTCATAAACAGCAATTTGGTAGTGATGCTAAAATTATTTCTATTAAAGAAGAAAATTTTATCAAAAAACACGGTAAAACATTTGCTGTTGCAGCATCAGTAGCTGTTATTGCAGTTATCGGTACAATAACTGTTTTAAGTACTGGTGGTTATTTATTAAAACAACAAAGCAACGACATTACTGATTTAAAACGTGATGTTACTGAATTAAAATATTCCCAAGATGCCATTATTGAAGGTATTACAGGGGCAACGAGCAAGCGAATTAAAAAGTATGCGCCCGCTAATATTGAAGGGACTGGATTTGCATTAAATAATAGAGGATATTTCATTACAAGCTTTCACATGGTAAAAAATGCAGATTCTGTATTTGTTACAAATAGCATTTTAGATAGAGCATCGGCAAAATTAGTTGCAAGCGAACCATCATTAGATATTGCCATTTATAAAATTGATGATATTGATGCCATTAAAAACATTGCTTTCCCTTTTTCTTTTAAGGATAACTCATCAGAAATTGGAGATAAGATTTTTACTTTAGGTTATCCGCGCAGAGATGCCGTTTATGGCGAGGGCGCTTTAAGCGCGATGACAGGATTTAACAACGACACTACCATGTACCAAATATCTATTCCTGTTAACCCAGGAAATAGCGGTGGTCCGTTGATGGATGAACAAGGTAATATTATTGGCGTTATTCGTGGAAAACAAAGTTCTGCAGAAGGTACTGGTTTTGCTATTAAATCTAATTTTATTAAACAAACAATTGACAAGTTGGAAAACGATACCTTAAAAAAAGAGTTAGCATTGGTTACCAAAAAATCAAATTTGCGCGGTTTAAAGCGTAGCGAACAAATTAAAAAAATTCAACCTTTTGTATTTAATGTGATGGTATATAAAAAGTAATTTTGTGTCTCAAGCTTTAAAACCCCTCGTTTATTTAACGGGGGGTTTTTGTTTTTATATTCTCTGAGCTTCCATAAAAAGACAAAACATTTATTATCTTTATCTTACAAAATATAATGGACAAAAACATTAGACTAGATAGTTATTTGTGGGCAATTAGGATGTATAAATCCCGATCCTTAGCTAGTGATGCTATAAAAAGCAACAAAGTGAAACTAAGTGATGAATTGGTAAAAGCTTCGCACATAGTTAAAATTGGAGAACGTTATACGTTATCTTTTCCACAAGGCGTAAAAAAAATAATTGAAGTCTCTGGCTTAATGGATAAACGCCAAAGCTACGAAATTGCTAAAGAAAATTATATTGATCATTCACCCCCAATTGAAAAAATAACTCAAATGGATTCCGCATTTTTTATGCCAAACATGCAGCGCAATAGAGGTACTGGAAGGCCTACAAAAAAAGACAGAAGAGACATGACTAATTTTACGAGTGAGTAGTTTAAAGCTTAGAGTAATAAATGCTTACTTTTTATAAAAACTCATCTCGTCAAGATATTCCCAAACGGGCTGAGGAACAAAGAATTTAATGTTTTTTTTGTCTTTTATTGCCTGCCGAATCATTGTCGAGGAAATATCCATTAAAGGAGCTTCGGTCATGATAATGTTTTTGTGACTTTTTAAATCTCCCGAATTACAATTAGGCCTTGGATAAACGTATATAAGATAATTTTTTAATATTTCTTCGTAGTTTTTCCACTTTGTAAAGGATTCCAAATTATCTTCTCCCATAATCAGTGAAAAACGATGTTTCGGATATTTTTCTTTTAAATGAGCTAACGTGTTAATAGTATACGATGGTTGTGTTAAACCAAACTCAATATTACTGCTTTTTAAAATATCACTATCCCCAATAGCCAAGTTTACCATGTGTAAGCGTTGGTTTTGGTTTAATAAAGATGATTTCTGTTTTAGTGGGTTATGAGGCGACACTACAAACCATACCTGCTCTAAATCTGTAAAAGCCGCCATGTAATTTGCCAAAACCATGTGTCCAACATGAATAGGATTGAACGAACCAAAAAATAAACCAATATGCATAAAACAAAATTAAACATCCTTTTCGATTTATGATACATTTGTTATATAATACGTAAATTAGCCTATGCTTTTTAAAAACATAGTAGGACAGCTGCCAGTTAAAAAGAAATTATTAAACATGCTACATGATGGGCGAGTGCCGCATGCTTTAATGTTTAATGGACTAGAAGGAAGTGGGAATTTACCGGCAGCATTTGCATTTGTTCAGTACTTATTTTGTCAAAATAAGCAAGAAAATGATTCTTGCGGTACTTGCTCGTCTTGTTTAAAAGTAAGTAAATTAATTCATCCTGATTTACATTTAGTGTTTCCAATATTTTTAAATAAAGAAAAAGGAATTGCAAAGTCGGATGATTTAGTAAAAGAATTTAGAGAACAGTTTATAGAAAACCCTTACCTATCTTTAAAAGATTGGTTTAACAGTATTGACGCCGAAAACAAACAACCGACAATTCCAACAGATGAAGCCAGTGATATTTTAAAAAAATTATCTTACACAAGCTACGAAGGGGGCTATAAAATAATGGTAATTTGGCAACCAGAGAAAATGAATGCTTCTTCAGCTAACAAACTTTTAAAAATTTTAGAAGAGCCTCCTGAACAAACTTTATTTTTATTAATTTGTAACCATCCCGAGCAATTATTAGCAACTATTATTTCTCGTGTTCAACAAATTCAGTTTTATAAATTAAATACAGAAGATGTTGCTAAAGGATTAATAGATCAGTTTGATTGCGCGCCACAAGCAGCTAAACAAGCTGCGATGCTATGTGATGGAAGTTTTAGAGAAGCACAATTATTAGTACAACATCTAGATATAGGTACAGCTTACCTTCAAAACTTTAGAAATTTTATGTTAATTTCATTAAAGTTTGACGCTATAAAAGCAGTAGGCTGGGTAGATGAAAATTCGCGCATTGGAAGGGAAAAACAAAAACAATTTTTGCAATACGGATTAGAAATTTTTAGGGATTGCTTAATGTTTAATTTTGGGAGCGTTGAATTAGTTAGACATTCGGGGGAAGAAAAAGATTTTATTGCAAAGTTTGCTCGCTTTATTAATCAGCGCAACTATGAAAGATTGTTAGAAGAATTTAATTCTGCTTTTTATCATGTAGAAAGAAATGCAAATCCTAAAATTTTATTTATGGATTTGATTATGAAAACAAATGAGTTTATAAATATTCCAGCTAAATAATAAAGCACTTATAAATATCCCGTTACGCATTATAGTGTAACTTTTATTTGAAAAAACCATATTAATGCTACTCTTCCTCTAACTGAGGTGTAGCATTTTTTAATGCTTTAAAAAAATCAACTAACTGCATCTTTTGAGCATCCGTAAGTTTAGCTTCTTTGTGTACTAATGTATAAGAAGTCATTGGCATCTCTCCTTCTTCAATCATTTCAATGCACTCTTCTAATTTATGATTTTTACGTTTGTCAGAATAAGTGCCCCAAAGCGAAAAATTTAAATGACTACTTCCTTCATTGATGTGATGTTTAATCCACCAAGAAACAGGAGCAATATTAGTATACCAAGGATAAGTTGGCTGGTTGGAATGACAATCATAACAAGCAGTTTTTAGTAGCTCAGACACTCCTGTATTTGCACTTGTTAAGGAAATTAAATCAGTAGCAGGATTTACTGGCTCTACGGTTTTATCAATACGAATAGATTGAACCATTAATAAAATAAAAATTAATGCAATAGAAATGTTTTTTAGAGTGAATCGTTTTTTCATTTTTAAAAAATTAAGAATAATAAAAATATATGTTTGTTTAAATTTAGCTAATAATTTCGATGGCTACTTTATGGCTGCAAATTCGTTAAACTTTTTGAGAATATAACTAACAATCTCTTCAAAATTCGACTCCTTTCGATTATAAAACAGATTATAAAAAAATTTATTGAGCAAATTTAAACAGTCTCTTAATTTTTCAAATGATATATCTTACTAATTAAATGTATTTTTAGCTACATTTGTTATATGCGTAAATTTATTTCTTCTGGGTTCTTAATACTAAGCTTAACAGCAAGTTTTGCTCAATCAAAATCTCCAATTACTGTGGCGTTTTATAACTGCGAAAACTTTTTTGACACAAAGGACGATCCAAATAAAAAGGATGATGAGTTCTTGCCAGAATCTCCTTTAAAATGGGATGAAACCCGTTTTATGAATAAATTAACTAAAGTTGCCCAAGTGTTAGATTCAACAGTAGCTGGCGATGGTTTGCCAGAGTTGGTTGGTTTGGTTGAAATTGAAAATAAAGAGGTTTTGGAAGAATTAGTGTCTAAATCACAATTCAAAACCAAATCGTATGGTGTTATTTCAACAGATAGTCCTGATGAAAGAAGTATTGATGTTGGTTTACTATATGATAAAGCTGTGTTTACTTTAGTTGATTTTAAAGAATTAAATGCCACAAATTCGGCATTAGGTGATTATAAAACACGAAATGTTTTATTTGCAACCTTAAAAGCAACTAATGGCGATGTTATTTATGTTTTTGTAAATCACTGGCCAAGCCGTCGCGAAGGAGAAAAAGAAAGTGAACCTCGTCGTATTTTTGCCGCCGAACAAGTACGAAATAAAATAAATGAACTACAGAAAAAGAATCCAAAATCAAAGGTAATTGTTATGGGAGATTTTAATGATCACCCTGATAATAATAGTATTTTAAATACATTAAAGGCCACTGATAAACCAAAAGATAAAGGCGATTTATACAACGCATTTAAAACATTAGATGCGGCAAAACAAGGCACTCATTATTATGATAAAGAGTGGCGCGTACTTGATCAGATTATGGTTTCTCAAGCCTTTATAGGCGCAAAAAAAGGATATAAGTTTAATCCTAAAAATGCCCACATTTTACGTAAAGATTTTGTGATGTTTAAAAACACTAAAACAGGAGAAGAAAAACCAAACAGAACCTATAGTGGCGAAAAATACTATAATGGATACAGCGATCACTTATCCATTTATATTACATTAGAATAATTTTATTTATTTATGATTACTAAAATAGCGAGACACATTAGCTCGCTATTTTTTTATTGTCGACAACCAATAATTTAAAAAAGTAACTTTTTTTGAAGTTGGTGTATTAAAATAGTTGCTATAAAAGTATTACTAAACTAAAGAAATATATAGCTATTATTAATGATTTATGCACTATACTTTAAAGACATGAAAGCAAAAACTTCAGACATAATTAAAAAATGTACAATGACTTTTCTAATTGCTCTCTTATTTATTTCCTGTGGACAACAGAAAAAAGATTTTAAACTAACAACTTCTTTTGTAGACCAATACACTAAACGATTGCAAATATTTACTGGTGGCGAAGGGAAAAATACTGTAGTGTTTGAATCAGGACTTGGCGTTGAAGGTTCGACTTGGTTAGAAAGTGGCATTTTTGACACAATCGGACAAAACGACCAAGTTATCGCATATGACAGACAAGGCTATGGAAAATCTTCATCACCAGCTGACACAAGGGGAATGCAAGCACTTGTGAATGACCTTGACTTTATTATTAGTAAAATAGGAATTAATGAGAAAGTAATTATTGTTAGTCATTCTTTGGGTGGTGCAATCGCCAGAGCATATGCCATCCAACATCCAGACAAAGTAAAAGCTTTATTATTTATAGAACCAAACAATGAAAACTTCAAACAATATGCAACAATGCCTCAAGCACATGAAGACACACTTGTTCAACAATTTATGGCAGAAAAAATGAAAGGCGCTGCAATGGAAGCTGCTCAACTTATAGAGAATGTAGATTTTTTAAGAGAATTGCCAACTTTACCAAACATACCTACAATTGTAATTACTTCAACTAAAACAGACAGCGAAATGACTAAAGAGCTTATAGAAGATTGGACTTTGGCACATCAATCTTTAGGAAAAGGAATTACAAACTTTACTCAAATAAAAACAAATAAATCTGGACATTTCGTTTATCTTGAATACCCGAACCTTGTTATAGACAATATAAGAAAACTACTAGAATAAGTACTTTGCATAACACACGGTTTGCCTTATTTGGGAGGAAGCACAAGCATTTGCAAAAGCGGCAGAAAATTTTTCTATTTTTTCTTTGCAAATACCTGGCAACATAATATCTTTAAACTAAGATTTCGGTAGACATCGTTTCAAACTCCAAACCAGGCAAACCGCGAAAACGTTATAATGTGAATCGTTTTACTAATAACCCCAATTCATTAAATCTTTACCAATATCATTACGGTAATATTTACCTTCATAAGTAATGGTTTGGGCTGTAACAAAACTTTTTGTAATAGCTTCTTCTATGGTTTTACCAAATGACGTAATAGCAAATACCCGCCCACCATTAGTAACCACTTCATCATTTTTAATAGCAGTCCCTGAATGAAATATGTGGCTACCCTGAGTGGCTTGTAGCCCAGTTACTACTTTATTTTTTTTATATTCTTCCGGATAACCACCACTCACTAAAACTACCGTTGTTGCTATATCAGTTGTTACACTAAATTGCTTTTCATTTAAAGTTTGTGTTGCAACTCCTTGCAATAAATCTAATAAATCCGATTCAATACGAGGAATTACTACTTCCGTTTCAGGGTCACCCATCCTGCAATTATATTCAATTACACTTGGTTCTCCATCACAATTCATTAAACCAATAAAAATAAAACCACGGTAATCAATCCCATCTTTTAACAATCCATTAATAGTTGGTTTTACAATTTTTTCTTCAACTTTTTTTATAAATACTTCATCAGCAAATGGCACGGGGCTCACAGCTCCCATCCCGCCGGTATTTAAACCAGTGTCCCCTACTCCAATACGTTTATAATCTTTAGCTGCAGGTAATATTTTATATGATTTACCATCCGTTAAAACAAAAACAGATAATTCTATTCCTTTTAAAAATTCTTCTATCACTACGGTATTTCCTGCACTACCAAACTTTGCATTCAAAATCATATTTTGCAATTCTTGCTTTGCATCTGCGGCATCATCTATAATCAAAACACCTTTACCAGCGGCTAAACCATCTGCTTTTAAAACATACGGAGATTCTAATGAATCAATAAATGCAGCACCTTCATGGATATTATCTTTTGTGAAACTTTTATATTTGGCAGTTGGCACACCATGTTTAAACATAAATTGCTTACTAAAATCTTTACTCCCCTCTAACTGAGCACCATTTTTCATTGGTCCAATTACGGGTATTTCTTTTAAAATCTCATCTTGTAAAAAATAATCGTGTATGCCTTTTACTAATGGATCTTCCGGACCAACCAATACCATATCAATACTTTTTTCCCAAACCAAATTTTTAACCGCATCAAAGTCAGTTGCGGAAATATTTACATTTGTTCCACATTGCGCTGTTCCAGCATTACCAGGTGCAATGTATAAATTTTCTAATTGTTTACTTTGAGCTAATTTCCATGCAAAAGCATGCTCTCTACCGCCCGATCCTAAAATTAATACGTTCATATATTTAATTATTCATGTAAAAATAAAAAATCCCGTCTTAATAGACGGGACTCATTAAAAAAAATTAAAAACTATTTTAGTGTTTTTTATGGCTGAAAGTTGCATTTCCTCTAACTCTAGTTTTTGTACGTTTTCGATTTTGTTGTGCTATTATACCATCAGTAAATCTTTTTCCTTTAGTGCGATTGCGTGAAAATAACTTTGATTGTTCTCTGTTTTGTTTTTTGCCTGGGTTTGTCTTGCGATATACCCAAGTACTTCCATTTTTATTTCCTTTAAATACACGAGCAATAAAGCCTTTTGAGTGATGCCCTTTTGCAAACGCATTAGCATTACCCCTACTTTTATTCCCAAATAATTTAAATCCACCACCTCGTTGGTTTCGGTGCTCTTTTTTTCTACCACCCTTTACTTGAGAGAACATTGGAATAGTAACTCCTAAGGATAAAAGCAAAATTATAATTGGAAAGATTTTAAAAAAATTCATCGAACAATATTATACAAAAACTTTTAGAAAAAAAAATGCTTTTCTCATTATTTGTCCAATAAACAAGTAAGATTTAAACATAATAACAATGATAACCTTTACTTAACAAGAAAAATATATTAGCTTAAAAATCCTACAATAATTGCGTAGTTTCGTGCTAATGAACGTAAATGCAATAAATGTTGCTCAATTTTTAAACAAAAGCAAAAATGAACTTATTATAGACGTAAGGGCTCCTATAGAGTTTTTTAAAGGACACCTACCTAAAGCTATAAATATTCCATTGTTTGAAGATTTTGAGCGTGCCGAAATTGGAACACTATATAAACAGCAAGGTAAAGACACCGCTATTAACAGAGGACTAGAAATTGTATCTCCTAAAATGATATTATTTGTTAATCAGGTAAAAGCATTATCAAAAAATAAAAAAGCATTTATATATTGTTTTAGAGGCGGCATGAGAAGCAATAGCTTTGCTTGGCTTATGAATACATCAGGACTAGACACTTGTATTATGCAAGGAGGTTACAAAGCCTTTAGAAATTATGTATTAGAGTATTTTGAGAGAAATCGTAAAATTATCTTATTAGGCGGAAAAACTGGGAGTGGAAAAACAGACATTTTAAAAAAACTCAAACCCCTTTCATTACAAACAGTTGATTTAGAAGGATTGGCACACCACAAAGGTTCTGCATTTGGCGCTATTAATGAACAACGACAGAATCCACAACAAGTTTTTGAACACGATGTATTTGATGAATTGTTGTTATTAGACGAAACCAAAAATGTAGTTTTAGAAGATGAAGCTCAAACAATTGGCTATAATAAACTGCCACATGCCTTATGGCTACAAATGAAAAAAGCAACCATTATAAAAATTGAAATTCCTTTTGAACTACGTGTACAAAAATTAGTGGAAGATTATACAACCGTTAATATAGAATCATTAAAATCATGTGTTGTAAAAATATCACAACAATTAGGAACATTAAATACCAAGTTATGCTTACAACATTTAGATGATAATAATTTATCGGACGTAGCACGTTTGTCATTATTATATTATGATAGAGCGTATGAATTTAGTTACAAAAACAAAAAACAACCTATTATTAAATTAGATTCTGACACCATTGATGCCGAAGTAAATGCATTAAAGGTAAAACAGATTATAGATACACTAAATTGAACATGTCAATAAAACTTACACAATATAGCAAAGCTTCAGGGTGCGGATGTAAAATTGCGCCAGCGGTTCTAGAAGAAATTTTAAGTGACTGCAAACAAGATGTTGTTTTCAAAAATTTATTAGTTGGTAATGAAACAAAAGATGATGCGGCAATATTTGAACTCGAAGATGGGAATTGCATTATTAGTACAACAGATTTTTTTACTCCGATTGTTGATGATGCTTTTGATTTTGGAAAAATATCTGCCTGCAATGCTATCAGTGATATTTATGCCATGGGCGGAAAACCATTAATGGCAGTGGCTATTTTAGGTTGGCCGGTAGATAAAATTCCGGCAGCAGTAGCGCAACAAGTTATTAAAGGTGCTCAGGAAATTTGTACCAAAGCAGGAATTCCCTTAGCAGGCGGACATAGCGTTGATACTCAAGAACCATTATTTGGCCTTGCAGTTACTGGAATTGTAAAAAAAGAAAACATTAAAAAAAATAATGATATTAAAGAAAATGACATTTTATATATTACTAAACCATTAGGTACAGGTATTTTAAGTGCCGCACTAAAACGCGGTTTCTTGGATGAGAAAAATTATCAATTATTATTGGAACAAACTACCACACTAAATTCTATCGGAGAAAAATTAGGAAAATTTTCTCATGTAAACGCAATAACCGACGTTACAGGCTTTGGATTTGCAGGACATTTATTAGAAATGTTAGCCAACACAAACTTATCGGCAATCATTAAAAAAGATTCCATTCCAGTTATAGAAGTAGCAAAAGAATACGCTAAACAATTTGTTTTTCCAGACAACACTACTCGTAATTATAATACACAATCTAAACATATTAATGGCATGACTGATTTAGATTTTGTTTTATACTGTGATCCTCAAACTTCGGGAGGATTATTGTTTAGTGTTGATTCCTGTAAAGAAAAAGAAATGGATCTATTTTTAACTTCCCAAAATCAATATTTTGCTAAAATTGGAACAATAACTTCCAAACAAGAAAAAGAAATATATTTTTTATAGAACTCTGATAACATAGATTGTTAAGGTTAGAGAAATTTTCTCAATCATAATAATAACAAAAACAACTAAGTTAACCGTTTCAAATAAAATCAGTGAATCCAGATAGCTATCTGGACTATTTAACATGCGTTCCATGTGTTTAATCTAAACTATTTTGTTTAACGTTTGTTAACCATACAAACATAATATGAGTCTAAAAATCACGTTTTTACAATTCATAAAATAGTTTATATTTGTTGTAATGGAAATTGTTAAAGGTTCAGGTGTTATTCCTGGTGAATTATTGGCAAAGGTTAATTCGCCTGCCGATTTAAAAAAACTAAAAGAAGAAGAATTAGAACAATTCTGTTCTGAGTTGCGTCAATTCATTATTGATATTGTATCTGTTAAAGGTGGACATTTTGGTGCGTCATTAGGCGTTGTTGAATTAACTACCGCATTGCATTATGTTTTTAATACGCCTTACGATCAATTAGTTTGGGATGTAGGTCATCAAGCATACGGCCATAAAATTATTACAGGACGCCGAGATGTTTTTCACACAAACCGTATTTACAAAGGTATTAGTGGTTTCCCAAAACGATCAGAAAGCGAATACGATACTTTTGGCGTTGGTCACTCCTCAACATCTATTGGCGGTGCTTTAGGCATGGCGGTTGCAAGCCAGTATTTAGGTTTAAAAGATAAACAACACATTGCGGTTATTGGAGATGGGTCTATGACGGCGGGTCAAGCTTTTGAAGCATTAAATCACGCAGGTATTTCTAATAGTAATTTATTAGTAGTGCTAAATGACAACTGTATGAGTATTGATCCTAATGTTGGTGCTTTAAGAGATTATTTAACCGATATTACTACTTCGCATACCTACAATAAAACAAAAGATAAAGTTTGGGAATTATTAGGTAAAATCAGCAAATTTGGACCCAACGCTCAAGAAATTGCCAGCAAGTTAGAGAATGCAGTTAAAACTTCCTTACTTAAACAAAGTAATTTATTTGAATCTTTAAAGTTTCGTTATTTTGGTCCGGTTGATGGACATGATGTGGTGCGTTTAAGCAAAATCATGGCTGATTTAAAAGATATTCCTGGTCCAAAAATATTACACGTATTAACTAAAAAAGGGAAAGGTTATAAATTTTCTGAAGAAGGAAATGAAACAGTTTGGCACTCCCCAGGATTATTTAATAAGGATACGGGCGAAATTATTAAAGTGGTTCCTAAAGATCCTCAGCCTCCTAAATATCAAGATGTATTTGGGCATACTATAGTTGAATTAGCTGAACAAAATAAAAAAATAATGGGTATCACTCCTGCAATGCCAAGTGGGTGCTCATTAAACATTATGATGAAAGCTATGCCTGACAGGGCATTTGACGTGGGTATTGCTGAACAACATGCTGTTACATTTAGCGCTGGTTTAGCAACACAAGGCATGATACCTTTTTGTAATATTTACTCTTCTTTTATGCAACGTGCTTATGATCAAGTTGTGCATGATGTGGCTTTACAAAATTTAAAAGTAGTATTATGTTTAGACAGGGGTGGAATTGCGGGAGCTGATGGACCAACACATCACGGCGCTTTTGATATAGCTTATTTTCGTTGTATACCTAACATGATTGTGAGCGCGCCAATGAATGAAGAAGAGTTGCGCAATTTAATGTACACAGCTCAATTAGATGAAGTTAAAGGCGTCTTTAGTATTCGTTACCCTCGAGGTAATGGCGTGATGGTAAATTGGAAAACTCCATTTAAAAAATTAGAAATTGGAAAAGGTCGCAAATTAAAAGATGGAAAAGAGGTTGCAATTTTATCGCTAGGTCACCCAGGAAATTTTGCAGTAAAAGCTATTGAAAAATTAGAAACAGAAGGCATTAATCCCGCTCATTATGATTTACGTTTTGCAAAACCTTTGGATGAAGCTATGTTGCATGAAGTATTTGCCAAATACAAAAAAATAATTACTATTGAAGATGGAACTATTATGGGTGGAGTTGGTAGCGCTATTTTAGAATTTATGTCAGAAAATGGTTACAGCGCTCAGGTAAAACGTTTAGGTATTCCTGATAGATTTATTGAACATGGAGAACCAAATGAATTGTATACAGAGTGTGGTTTTTCAGCAGAACAAATTTATGATGAAGTTATTGAAATTTTAAAAGAAAAGAAATCTGTAAAAACAGGCTAAAACTCCAATAAATATAAAAAACTAAAATGCGATTTAACAATATTAAATCGCATTTTTATTTAACAGAATTTTTATTTTAATCCTCCCTTGTTTTAGTTAAATTTGTGTAAACACCTATAAATTGACATCAGAAAAAAACATATTACTTTTAAAATTAGATGAGTTTATACGCAAGTATTACAAAAACCAACTCATTAAAGGTTTATTATATACAAGTGGCTTATTAGTTGCCGGTTTTTTATTTTTAGTTGTTGCCGAATACTTTGCGGAATTTAACACCACAATTCGTACTGTTTTATTTTATTTATTTCTAGGACTTAGTGGCTTTGTACTTACTAGATTTATTATTATTCCTGCTTTAAAATTAAATAAACTAGGAGAAATTATTTCATACGAAACCGCTGCGAATATTGTAGGAACTCATTTCAATACTATTAATGATAAATTATTAAACACACTTCAATTACAAAGTCATTCAGGTTCTATTTTATCCAATGATTTATTAACAGCAAGTATCAATCAAAAAATGGAAGAGCTAAAGCCAATTCCATTTACTTCAGCAATTAATCTTAGTGAGAATAAAAAATATTTAAAATTTGCCGTTCCACCTCTTATATTAATGTTATTGGTGTTAGTTGTTAAACCCAATATCATTAAAGATGGAACAGAACGAATTGTTTTTCATCAAACTTATTTTGAGAAAGCTGCCCCTTTTCAATTTACAATTCATAATAATTCGTTAGAGGCTATTCAGCAGCAGGATTATGTTTTAGAACTAAAACTAAATGGAAATGAAATTCCAAATGAAGTGTTTATTCAAGTAGAAGGAATAGAACATAAAATGGAAAAAGTAGATAATGTGAATTATTCTTATACATTTAAAAACGTTCAAACAAACCAAGATTTTATTTTTACTGCCGCAGGTTTTAATTCTAAATCCTACGAATTAAAAGTGCTTCCAAAACCAATGTTGATGAAGTTTGATATTCAATTAACTTACCCAACTTATTTAAACAAAAAAAATGAAACTGTTGCAAACATGGGCGACATGCAAATACCGCAGGGCACAAAATTGCAATGGGTATTTCACACAAAAAATACAGACAATATTTATTTAAATTTCACCGATACGTTAGTCGATATTTCCAAATCGAATGATGATGAATTTTCGTTTTCGAAAAGGATGATGCAAAGCACATCATATAGTATCAAAACGATGAATCATTTTTTAAAACAAAATCCAGATTCTGTCAATTATGCTATTAATGTAATTGCAGATCAAGTTCCACTTATTGATGTTAGTGAAAAAACAGATTCATTAAATTCAAAAAATATTTATTTTTCAGGAACCATTAAAGATGATTATGGCTTTTCTCGCCTAAGTTTTAAATACACGCATTACACGCAAGATTCTAGCGGTAAAACTCAAGTTAAATCGGGAGAACAAATAATGGCTGTTAACAAACAACAAATTACTCAGCCTTATTATTATTTTTTAGATGCTTCGCGGTTTAATATTTTACCAGGAGATAAAATAGAATACTATTTTGAAGTGTGGGACAATGATGGTGTAACAGGCTCTAAATCTGCAAAAACACAAACTATGTTATTTAAAGCGCCAACTATTGACGAGTTAAATGAGGCTACAACAAAGAACAACTCGGAGATTAAAAAAGATTTAGATGACGGAATAAAAAAAGCAAAAGATTTACAAAAAGACATCAACGAACTCAGTAAAAAACTAACCGAGAAAAAACAAATGGGTTATGATGAAAAGAAAAAACTCGAAGATATTTTAAAGAAACAAAATGAGCTTAAGAATAAAATAGAAGAAACTAAACAGGAAAATCAACTTAATAATCAACAGCAACAAGAGTTTACACCTCCCGATGAATCTTTATTAGAAAAACAAAAACAATTAGAACAATTGTTTGAAAACATTATGACTCCTGAAATGAAAAAATTATTTGATGAGTTAAATAAGCTTTTAGATAAATTGGATAAGAACCAAGTACAACAAAAACTTGAGGAATTAAAATTGTCCAATAAAGACATGGAGAAAGAGTTGGACAGAACTTTAGAAGCATTTAAACAAATGGAAGTGGAACAAAAAATGCAACAAGCCATTGATAAATTAGATGAACTAAAAAACAAAGAAGATGCTTTAAAAAAAGAGACAGAAGGAGTCAAAGAGACAAAAGAGAAAGAAGGGACAAAAGAGAATCAGGACAATAAAGATAAAAAAGACGAGAACAAAACAGATTCAAATAACAAAGAACAAAAAACTAGTAACTCAAAAGACTTAGAGAAAAAACAAGATGAGTTAAATAAACAATTTGAAGATTTAAAAAAGGATTTAAAAGAAATGCAAGAAAAAAATGCGGCGCTTGAACAACCAAACGAACTACCCAAAACGGAAGAAAAACAAAATGAAATAAGTAGAGAGATGGAAAAAAGTTCTGAGCAATTAAATCAGAACAACAAAAAAAATGCCGCGAAATCTCAAAAACAAGCTTCTGATAAAATGCAGGAGATGAAAGAGCAAATGCAGCAAGCCATGGATAAGATGGAGAAAGAAGAGCAGGAAGAAGATATGCAAACACTTCGTCAGATTTTAGAAAATTTATTGAATTTATCTTTTGCTCAGGAAGATTTAATGGGACAGCTTTCAAAACTGCGTTCAGATAATCCTCAATATTTAAAAATACCTCAACTACAAAAAAAACTACAAGACGATTCTAAAATTATTGAAGACAGTTTATTAGCTTTAAGTAAAAGAGTTCCTGCTATAAGTGCAACTGTAAATAGAGAAATTTCGGCAATTAATATGAATATGGGTAAAGCGGTTTCTGAATTAGCAGAGCGCATGCAATCAAATGCACAAATGCGTATGCAATATTCCATGACTTCAATTAATAATTTAGCCTTAATCTTAAACGAATCTTTAGAACAAATGCAAAAGGAAGCGAAAGCATCTAAAGAAAGTAAGCCAGGAAGCGGAAGTTGCAAAAAACCAGGCAAGGGTCAAAAACCAAGTTCAAAACCTGGTGATGGAAAACCAAGTATGCAAAGCATGAAGCAAATGCAGCAGCAATTAAATAAGCAATTAGAAGAATTAAAAAAACAATTGGAACAAGGGCAAAAACTTGGCGGACAAAAACCAGGAAGTAAGCCGGGA
>JBILOV010000163.1:0-5310 GCA_044374335.1 Bacteroidia bacterium
TGAAATAGTTGTTTTTATTTTACCCGGACAAACTATTAAAACACTTACTCCATTTTTTTCCACCTCCAAACGCAAACTTTCAAAATAACCATGCAAAGCATGTTTAGCAGCAGAGTAGGATGAACGTAAATAAAAACCAAACTTACCAGCAATGCTGCTAATCACTACAATTTTCCCACTTTTGTTTTTGAGCATAAATGGTAAAACAGCTTTAGATAAATTTACAGCGCTAAAATAATTAATTTCAAAAAGTGCTCGTTCTGTTTCTGCTGTGGTTTCAATAGCTTCGGCACGCTGACTTTGTCCACCATTATTAATTAATATATCAATTCTGCCAAACGTTGAAACTATCTGTTGAGCATACTCTTTTACCAACTTGGTATCTGCTAAATCAAATGGAATAATTAAAGAGTTGGTTGAGTTTAAATGAGCTGCTTTTGCCACACGCACTAATTCATTTTCTCGGCGGGCAGATAAAATTATAATGGCATTTTGTTTAGCGCATTCGTATACTAAGGCTTCTCCAATCCCGGAAGAGGCGCCAGTTATCCAAATGATTTTATTTTGTAGTGTACTCATTATTTTTCAATCAATTTAATAACTTCTAGTGTTTGTATTTCTCTAATGCAATGGCAATTCATGGTTTTTCTGCAATCGTTACAATTTTTATCTAACACTAAATAATTTGCTTGTTTACCAATTGGTTTCCATCTGCCAGGGTGGATTGGTTTCATAGGAGCAAATAATCCAATAGCTTTTTTACCGATGGCTGCAGCAATATGCAAAGGACCTGTACTTGCGGCAATTAACACACCACATTCATTAATAAATGCAATAAATTGCTGTAAAGATAATTTACCTGTTAAATTAGTTACCTCAGGATGTTTTAAAATTACATCTCTTAATAATTCGCCTTCTTGAACAGTACCACTAATAAAAATTTGATATTTTGTTTTATCTAATTGTGTAATCAAATTTGAAAAATTATCTAAGCCCCATTCTCGCGCACTTCCCTTTGATTTTGGGTGCAGTATAATTGCTGTTTTAGTTTGATCAATTAAATCGGTATATATTTTTTCTAATTTTGGAATTTTTGTAAAACCATAATTAGCAGTTAGCTCTTCTAAACTAAATTCTTTTGTAATGCCCAATGGCGTTAATAATTTAGTATTTAATTGTACTTCGTGTAAATCAGAATTTTTACGCGACAATGAAATTTTTATATTGCAAGTAAACCAATGCCATAAACGATTAGTGGTTCCTATTCTGTTTTTAATTCCTGCTTTTTTTGCTAAATAAGCAATTTCTATTACTGGAAACACATGAATGATATGAGTGGCGTTTAATTTCTTAAAGGCATCAATTTGTTCATTAGGATTGAGTTTTAAAATATCATCATAACTTACAAATTCATCTATATGTTCAGATAGAGCAATGACATCCTTAGTATAAGTTTTTCCTAAAAAAATAATTTTGCTATGAGGAATAAACTGTTTAATAATACCAGCTATTGGCAATGTTAATACCACATCGCCAATACTATCCGTTCGGCTAATAATTATTACAGGATTATTTTGCAAAGGCTTTTTGTTTATAAATTGCTCTAATTTTTTTATATTTTAAATAGGTTGCATAAGCTGATATTCTGGAAATTAAATATCCTGCCTTGCCATCTAAAAATCCTAAGTGCAAAAAATAATGATCAATGAATTTAGCAATGGGATTTGCAATGAGTTTAAAAAATGGCGCATTTTTTCCAGATTCTACAAAAGCTTTAGACGCAATATTTGTAAAGTACTCTACTTGTTTATAATGATCTTCCTGAGTGTAATAACTGTAATGTAAAATATCGCCTTTTAAATGTTTCGTGTTTTTGTCACCATCTTTTAATTCGTATTTATCATGCGGATTAATGCCGGTCCATGAACCTTTTCGGCTATCCCATAATCGCATTTTAGTATCGGGATACCAATTGCAATGTTTTACCCAGTGCCCGCAATAATTAGTTAAACGGTTCATGTAGTAGCCATCATGAGTCCAATTTTGTTTAACTTCTAAAATAGATTTCTTTAGAGTTTCATCTAATGCTTCATCAGCATCTAACGATAAAATATGCGGATAACTTGCGTAAGTAATTGCTCGGTTTTTTTGTTGAATATGACCATCAAATGCGTGTTCATAAAACTTAACCCCATACGATTCACAAATTTCTTTGGTACAATCCTTACTAAAAGAATCGAGTACTACAATTTCATCAGCAATATCTTTTACCGATTCCAAACAACGAGCAATATTTTTTTCCTCGTTAAAGGTTATTATGACTACTGATACTTGTGGCACGTCGTAAATTTAAGATTTAGTTCGTTTGTTTAGTAACAAATCTTAAATTTGTTTGTCTTGAAAACAACCAACAAAAACATAGTATTTAAACCATTTCTTTTATACGCACTTATATTGAGTGTTTTAGTGGTTGTGGTTTATTTAAAATTATTTTCAGCTAGTTTTATTAGTTGGGATGATGGGGATGTTTTATTAAATAATAAAGATGTTCATAGTTTTGATTTCAAAGCTTTTTTTACAAATTATTATGTAGGAAATTATGCACCAATAGCTATGATTAGTTTTGCTATCGATTGGTTAATTTTTAAAGGTAATGCAACTGGACATCATGCCATGAGTTTGTTATTTCATATAGTTAATAGTGTGTTAGTTTATTATTTAGCTACCTTACTTTTAAAAGACAAACTTAAATCATTATTATGCGCAGTTGTTTTTTGCTTTCATCCTTTGCAAGTAGAAACAGTGGCTTGGGTATCTGCTAAAAACAATTTAGTATACAGTGTATTCTTTTTATCAGGTTTAATTTGTTATGCCAAATTTATTATACAAGATGTAAAAAAGTATTATATTTTTGCTTTATGCTTATTTATAGTTTCAGTTTTAAGTAAGCCATCTGCTATTTGTTTTCCTATAGTGTTAATTTTATTAGATTATTTATTGAAGGTCAAATTAGATTTCAAATCAGTAGTTCTTAATAAAATACCATTTGCTATTGTTGCAATTATTCTTGGTTTAGCAACTATTTATACCAGAACTGAAGATAAATTTATTAATCAAAATCATGCGTATGCCATTCATGAGCGTATTGGTTATGCGGGTTGCGCCATATTACAATATATTTATAAATTTTTTATTCCAATTAATTTATCGGTCATTTACCCTTATCCACAAAATAAAACGGTGAGTTTAATTATGGGATATAGTATCATTGTGCTTTTTGTATTTGGTTGTTTTAAGTTATATAAATCAAAACACAAAATGGCACTTTATGGTTTGCTGTTTTTTGTTGCAAATTTAGTATTGGTATTACAATTTGTTCCATTTGGAGAAGTATTAACAGCAGACAGATATATGTATTTGCCAATTATAGGTTTGTCTTTGGCTTTAATTTCTTTTTTTACTGTAACAGAAAAATATTTAAAGATACTATTTGTTACAGTTGTTTTGGTATTTGGGAGCTTAACTTTTTTGCGAGCAAGTGTTTGGAAAAACAGTATTTCTTTGTATTCAGATATCCTCAAAAAATATCCGCATTCATTTGTTGCGTTAAATAGTTTAGGAGCGGAATATATGCTCACTAAGAATTATGATTTATCACTTCGCTATTTAAATGCAGCTATTAATGAAAACACCAACTATTATAAAGGTTATTATAACAGAGGACTTCTTTTTGCTCAAACAGAAAGAATCAGAGATGCATTAAAGGATTTTGATAAAGCTATAGACTTAAAGCAATATCCTAAAGCTTATATAGCTCGTGCTAATGTTTTTTATGTTTTAAAAGATTTTTCTAAAGCAATGAGCGATGCAGAAACTGTTTTGAAAACCGATGTCAATAATCCTAAAGCAAATTACGTTTTAGCAAATTGCTATGATGATTTGAATCAGTTAGAAAAAGCATTGGTTTATTATAACAAAACGATTTCAGTAAATTCCGACAATCCTTTGTATTATATGCGAAGAGCTATATTATATGGTAAAATGCAGCAATTTGAATCTTGCTTACAAGATTTAGATGCCTGCACAAATATGGATAGTAATTATGCGGAAGCATATTATTGGAAAGGTGTTGTAAAAGTTAATATGAAGCAAAACCCTTGCAGTGATTTAAAAAAAGCTTTTGATTTAGGATTCATTGCTGCTCAGCAGCCTCTACAGACCTATTGTAGATAAATTATTTTTCTAGGACATTTTAATCTTGTTCTTTTTAATGCATTCGTTAAAAGGCAGTAAATAACGATTAAGATTTAATAGCATTGTTTTTTCAAATTTAAATTCATCTTGTATAATTTTAAAGAAAGAGTGCAATTCATCAAAAATGATTTTAGGAACAATCATTGTACTTTTTTAGACGTATTATCAAACAATTTTTTGTTTACTTTGTATCCTATAAAAGTGAATATTCAAGCATTACATACATGGATTACAAATCGTAACGAGCGTTTAATAATTGCAGGACCATGCGGTGCGGAATCAGAAGAACAAGTGCTTCAAACGGCTTCAAAATTATCTCAAATAGAAAGTATAAAGTTGTTTAGAGCCGGCATCTGGAAACCACGTACTCGGCCAAATGCATTTGAAGGAGTAGGAGAAAGAGGATTAGTTTGGCTTACACAAGTTCAGAAGCAATTTAATTTAAAAACAGCTGTTGAAGTTGCTAATGCACAACATACCGAATTAGCATTAAAACATGGGGTTGATGTTTTATGGATTGGAGCCAGAACAACCGGTAATCCTTTTAGTGTGCAGGAAATCGCCGATGTTTTAAAAGGTGTTGATATTCCTGTTTTTATAAAAAATCCAATTCATGCAGATGTTCAATTATGGCTAGGAGCTATTGAACGTTTTTCTAATTCAGGAATTACAAAATTAGCGGCAATTCATAGAGGATTTTTTTATCCTAGTAAAACTAAATACCGCAATAAACCAATGTGGGAACTGGCCATCGAATTAAAAACGATTTTACCAGAATTGCCTATTATTTGTGACCCAAGCCACATTAGTGGCAACAGAGATTTAATACCTCATGTAGCTCAAAAGGCTTTAGATTTAGGTATGAATGGATTAATGATAGAATCTCATATTAATCCATCTGTTGCATTAAGTGATGCTCAGCAACAATTAACTCCTGATGACTTAAAAGAAATATTAAGTAATTTGGTTTATCGTCAATCATCTTCTCAGAACCCTGAATGTGATGACAAATTAAATCAGTTCAGAAAAATGATTGATGAAGTGGATGATGAGTTG
>JBILOV010000164.1:0-5292 GCA_044374335.1 Bacteroidia bacterium
AGGTTTGCCATGAATTGTTTGCATTCCAATAATCTGTTTTGATGATATATCCACCAGATATTTCAGGCCATGTAACATCCACTGTATTTAACTTTGCAATATCTACTCTGTTATTATCACGCTTTATGACCTCAGAAAGCATATAGATGCCTTTATAATCACCATTAATAACTACTTCTACAAATTGAGAACGTGTGGCATAATGGCCCATTAACTGAAATAATCTATTACTAAGACTATTTCTAACAAAGGATTTATCATTGTATGTAGCTAAAAGTGCCCAATCATTTTCTGGAGGCATTCCCAATAATGAAACATCTAAATTAGCTCCGGCAGTATCACGCGTTTCAAAACCATAGGGTTTTTGAGGTAAACTTGCCGAATAATTACCACGAATCTCAATTCCAATTTTTCCATTGTAATTATTAAAAGCATCCGTTATATAATTTCTAACACCAGTTCCGTTATAAATAATCCCCATGTCAGCTGTGATTTTTGGTTCATTTACAATTGCTTGACTTCCTGTATTTATTACTACTATTGGAAGATTAGACGATGTAAAGTCAATAGGTCCGGAAAACCAGCTTGGAGTTGCGCCGTAATATACTGAAGTGTTTTTTATACCTAAACTTAACCAAAAACGTGAAGAAAGATCAGATGAAGTTGTTGTGACGTTGTGAATTTGTATCGCTAAAACATTTGTTCCGTTGCGAATAACACTGTGCAGTGCGGACTGTGAGATACTAAAGTAATCTGGGTTTCCACCATTATACATAACAGCCTCATGATTAGCAGATGCTAGAGTACTATATGGAGGATGTACTGTGGTAGACATATTTGCGCGAGCAATTTCAGTATTATTAAGATATGCTACAAAACCATCATCGTAATCTGCATTAAGAATTGCCTTAGATATTTTTGAGGTATCGGATATATTAAATACAATACGAATATAAACTGACTTACTTTGTGATATTGTCGTATTATCATCAGAATCACCAAATCCAAAACCTCCTTGACCACTTAACCAACCTGTAGCAGTAAAAGTAGGTTTTCTCCAATTCGTATCAGGTTCTGCTGTTGGAACAATATAATTCCAAGTATTGTTTTCGTAAACAACAGTCTCCCAATGGTCTGTTTGGGCATTAACTGTTACTGAAAAAGAAAATAAAAATAAAAATTGTAAAAAAGATCTCATGGTATTATATAATTTTCGCGAACTTAATCATAAAAATAAATATAACTATTTCTTAACATAAAAATTCCATAATACGGAAACAATAATTTAATAAAGTGTTTGATGTTACTATTTAAATAAACTACAAATAAGATTCTAGTTTATTAAATGAATTTAAGTACCTAATATTCTTAAGTAATATTAAGATAATTGCTAAAATCATAATAACTAATTCATCTTAAAAAAATCGAAGGATAAATAAAAAAGCTACATCATAAAAAATAATACTACCTAATTAATAATCTAAATAAAATAATATATTTGTTAAAGTCTCTAACCATTTTATTCGAAATTTTTAAATAAAAATCCTGTTAATAAATTTAAACTCATATACAAGGCTTATGAAATACAATCTACTACTATTAATAATTGTTCTTATAAATCACTTCAGTTGGGGTCAAGACAATTCTAAACCTAAACTTTCTGCATTAACACAACAATACTTGTTAGGTAAAAAGAATCCTAATTATACTATTAGGAACTCAGCAATAGTATATAAAACAATACAAAATACAAATTATTTAAGCGCATTTATTAAAGTAAAACCAAATATTAATGAAGCTGCATTAAAGGCCTTAAATGTAAACATTGGCACTAAAGCCGGAAATATTTGGACAGCTCAAATTCCTGAAACAAATTTTAATGATTTCATTTCTGTAAATGGCATTGAATATATTCAATTAGATGAACCTATTTATTCAAATTTAGAAATGGCTCGCAAAACAACACGCGTTGATTCTGTTCATGCGGGTATTGGATTACCAATGGCTTATACTGGCAAAAATGTAGTTGTTGGCATTTTAGATGTAGGTCTAGATTATACACATCCTACTTTTTATGATACTTTGGGAAATATCTATCGAATAAAAAGAGTTTGGGAACAACAAACTAACGGTACACCTCCTGCTGGTTTTTCATATGGACATGAATTATACGATTCGTTAAGTATGATGACTGCGGGTACAGATAATGCTTTACAAACTCATGGAACTCATGTGGCAGGAATTGCTTCAGGATCAGGATATGGCAGTCCAACATCGGGCAAATATAGAGGCGTGGCTTACGAAAGTGATATTGTAATGGTTGGAATTACGCCACCAGCTTCGCAATGGACAAGTGCCGGCATGTCTGATATTATTGATGGAATGAACTACATATACAATTACGCTACAGCTAATAATAAACCAGCAGTTGTAAATTTGAGTTGGGGTTGTACAGTAGGACCACATGATGGAACTTCATTGTTTAGTCAAGCATGCGACAACCTAACAGGTGCAGGAAAATTATTTGTAGTCTCAGCCGGAAACAATGGAACAAATAATGTGCATGTTAAAAAAAGTTTTACTGCATCTGACACTTTATTAAAAACCGTTGTGAATTTCAATACATCATTTCCTCAAAAAAAAACCTGGGTTGATATATGGGGCGAGCCTTCTCAATTATTTAAAGTTAAATTATCACTGTACAATGTTGTTACACTAATAAATGAAACAAGATTTTTTACACTAAATAACACAACCATTGACACATTTATTGTTGGAAACAATAACGATACTTGTTATTTTAAATTAAGTTTAATAAACTCAGATTATAATTTAAAACCACATGCTTTTTTAGATATTTACAGTAAAACCCCACGCAATTTGTGTTTAACAATACAATCTAATGCCGGTACTGTTCATGCTTGGGATGGTTATGTAAACAAATCGACTGGTGTTTACGGCTCATTTTCAACGGTTGGTGTTGCCGGAGCTACTGCTGGAAACACAGATTATACCATTGGAGAAATGGCCTGTACAAACTCCGCTATAACGGTTGGCGCCTATGCCTCTAAAGTTAGTTATACTGACATTGCAGGAACAGCATGGAGTTACAACTCTTATGTAAACGTTAATAAAATAGTACCTTTCTCAAGTCATGGACCTACAATAGACAATAGAACGAAACCAGAAATCACTGCGCCAGGTTTAACCATTGCTTCAGCCGTTAGTATATATGATACCGCTTATTCTGCTTCAGGTTCATCTCGAACCAATGTTGTTAAATCATTTGTCAGTCCTTTAAATGCACAAACCTATTATTATGGTGAGATGAGTGGCACATCAATGTCTTCGCCAATGACAGCCGGTATCGTAGCTTTAATGTTACAAATTAACCCACTATTGACACCAAATCAAGTAAAAAGTATTATTGCTCAAACCGCAATTAAAGATACTTACACTACCGCTTTGCCAAATCCTGTATTGTGGGGTGCTGGGAAAATAAATGCCTATCAAGCATTAAAACAACTAATCTATCAAACTGGATTATACCATTACACGAATCAGATATCTGATTTTGAAATTTATCCTAACCCGAACAATGGTAATTTTACAATTAAACCAATTAGTATAGAAAATGAGCTTTTAAGTATTAAAGTTTATAATACTGCTGGACAATTATTGTTTGATAAAAAAAATGTTATGATGAATAGCCAACACCAAATTGATATAAACTTAACTGAATTATCAAATGGAGTTTATTTTACAACCATTTCGAATGCTAAAACAAGCTCTACTTTTAAAACTGTAATAATGCAACCGTAACAATTTACTTTTTAGTAAATTAATTATTTAATAAAAAATAATTAGCGCTTAAACAATTGAATTATTTTTCTTAAAGGCTTGGCGTATAAGGTATAAAATTTAGGTTTAAGACCATTTATTATCCAAGCTTTTCTATCTTCATTATTAGCTCTGATTCTGTTTTTTAAAGATACGTTACTCTTCCCTCCTACCCTCATTTTAATAATAAATTCGGGTAAGTAAGCCAATTTAATTTTATGCTTATGAATAAAACGTAGCATTAATTCATAATCAGCAGCTGAAACAAAACTTAAATTAAAGCTTCCAAATTTTTCATAGCAACTGCGCTTTGCAAAAAAGGTTGGATGTGGTGGCATCCAGCCATTTATAAATCGTCCGTAAGTATAATTTCCCGATTTCCATTTTCTAAAAATCTTATTCGTATACACTTTATCTACATAATATAAATCTGCATAAACAGCATCTGAATTATTTTCTTCAATTGATTTTACAATTTTTTCAATTACAAAATTATTGATATAAAAATCATCACTATGAATAATCCCGATTAAATCACCTGTTGCTAAAGCAATTCCTTTATTAAGTGCATCATATAAACCTTTGTCTTTTTCGGAAATTACTTTTGATATTTTATCTTTATAAGATTCAATAATTGATAATGTATTATCTGTTGATTTTCCATCTACAATAATATACTCAATATCATTGTAACTTTGATTTACTACAGATTCAATGGAGTCTTTGAGCGTAGCTTCGCTATTAAATGTTATAGTTATAATTGATACTTTCACAATTACAAATTAACAGTTAATGTGTGCGCAAAATAAATTAATGATTTAAAATTAAAATCAATACGCTTGTCCTCTTTTGGTTCGTTGCTAATATATACAGTTTTCATTCCTGCATTTCTGCCAAATTCCATATCACTTAAACTATCTCCCACGATGATAGATTTATTAAAATCAATTGTAGGAAAATCTTTTTGAGCTTGCAAAGCCATTCCAATTGCTGGTTTACGAGTAGGATGATTTTCGGATGCTAAATATGGTGAATAATAAATTTTATCAATACGTCCTTTTAAATAAGAAATCTCATACAACATATTTTGATGAATCAATTCTAAATCCTCAGGATAAATAATTCGTTTGCCAATACACTGCTGATTTGTAACAACTACAATCTTTCCAAAAATTGAATCTAACATTCTTAAGGCATTTAAAACACCATCTATAAATTCAAATTCAGAAGTATGTTTAACATAATCATTTTCTAATTTTTTATTAATAACACCATCTCTATCTAAAAAAAGAGTCCAGGTATTATCTATATGTAAATCTTTTAAAGTCATTTTAACATTATTATGAATAAAAAAAATTTAACCACATAGTCACATAGATTTTTATTTTTTTAAGTCGCTACATAGAAGCTAAGCTTTTTACATAGTAAACTATGTGCAAAAACATGTTTTCT
>JBILOV010000165.1:0-5238 GCA_044374335.1 Bacteroidia bacterium
CTACCTGGGATGGTGTGCGAAACTACGCTGCCCGTAACAACTTAAGAGCAATGAAAAAGGGCGACTTGGCATTGTTTTATCATAGCAATGAAGGCTTATGCATAGTGGGAATTGCAAAGGTAGTAAAGGAGGCTTTTCAAGATCCAACTACAAAAGAAGAAGCATGGGTAGCGGTAGAATTTGCACCATTTAAAGCTCTAAAAACACCTGTAACATTAGCTCATATAAAAGAAGATGAATACCTAAAAGAAATGCAGTTAGTGAAATTACAACGTTTATCTGTTGGGATTGTAAAGCCTGAAGAATTTGACAGAATTTGTATGTTAGGTGGATTAGGATAAATAAAATTTGTACCATTAGCTCTGAGAAATAAAAAATCACTTTTATAATAAGAATTTAAAATAACCTCAATAAACTTCTCACTGTTTTGAAAAAAATACACCTTAAATATTCATTATTTATAATAACACTTTGCTTTTGTTTAAACACAATAGCACAAACTCAATTAGCATTCCCGAGCTTATCTGGACATTGCTTAGACGGTACGTCAATTTCTATTCCGATAGTTGGCACTAAAAAATTTACCATTGTTGGTGTTTGTTACAAAAGATCAGCTGAGGATGATTTAAAAACATGGATACAACCTATGTATGATATATTTGTAGCAAAACCTAACGGAACTGACTATTTTGATGTAGCTAGTTATTTTGATGTGAACTATTTTTTTATCCCATTAATTAGTGGATTTAAAAAAGCTGCAGCTGATTTTAAAAATGCTACACAAAAAGATTTATGGGGAAATGTAATTGATTGTGATACTGATATTAAATTACTGAAAGATCAAATGAAACCTGCTGATGATGGTATTCCGTATTTTTACGTCATCAATTTATCCGGTAAAATTGTAGAAGTTGTTTCTGGTAAATATACTGAAGAAAAAATGGATAAGATACAAGAGGTTATTGATTAGTTGTTGTATTTGATATAATCATGGAACACACTAACGTTAAGCTATACTTTATTATCAGTAAAAATAATTTAACCAAACTTAAAGTATATTAAATTATCACGGCAATATTAATATTAGTAATATCTATTTTTTTCATAAAAAATTTATCCTGCTCGTAAATTTAACTGTCTATTAATAATTTAAAATTTAATTTAGTTTTTAAACAGCTTTAATTTGACTTCTTAGAACTTCACTAAACTCTTCGTTTATATGACTAACAGGTGTTGCATAAATTATCATTTCTTCCGAATTAAATTTTTCTTTAATTTCATTTTCTATAATTGTATACAAGAGTGCTTTTGTAATAAAAAACAATCTGATGGTATGTTTTTTATTATCAGAACTTAACATTGTATTAATATCGATATGCGTTTGTAAAGCGTATTTCTTTTCAATAAGAAATAAGGATAGCTCTTCCGCTTTTTTTTCACTACTTTGAATAATATTAAATAAAATCATAATTGATAATTTAATGTTCCTTTTAAATACACTATAGATAAACTTGTTTTAATAAATTTATATTTATAGTCAGCAAATTTTAATTCAGATTCTAGCCATTTATTCTCTCGAGCATTCAAAATAAATAAAGAACTTTCACCATTATTAAATTTCAATTTTTCGGCTTCAACAAGTTGTTTATTGTATCTCACTGATCGTTCGGCATTCTGAAGCTGTTCAGATAAAATGGCAATGGTTTGCTTAAGTGTATTTAATTTAAAATCTAATTCGTTGGTTTTATTAGCAAGTTCATATGAATTACTTTGAAAATTAACTTTCGCCATTTTATACTCATTTCTTGATTTTCTTAGCAATAATGGAAAAGATAAATCTACTCCCCATTTATAATTATTTTGAGTATAAACTGGACTGAAAGAATTTGGATTATAAGACAATAAATTATAATTCACATTAAGTTTAGGCTTAATCATCTCTTTCTTTAATCGAGCATCAATAGCTAAAACTTTTTGAAATGAATTATACTTATCAATTACAGGATTAAATGTTGAATCTTGGTATAACTGCTTAATAATACTATTTTTAGCTTTTTCGAAATATAAATCCAAACTATCTGATGGTGTATAAAATTCATAAACAGATGGAGAGTTTGTTTGCCAATTAAACATAGCCAATTCATTATTCTGTTTTTGAATTTCAATATTAGCTGATTGAAAATCTAACAAACGAGATTGATACAAAATAGCAGCTTCAACAGTATCCATAGCAGCACGCTCGCCAATATTTGCTAGCGATTCAATACCTATTAATCTTAGTTTTGCTAACTCCATAAAATAGGTATTTAAAGCCAACTGCTTTAAGCTGAATAACCAATCAAAATATTGCAACGAAGATTCGTATAATAAATTATTTAACTGAATATTTTTTTCAGCAGAATAATAATTTACGTACTCTTTTGACTTTAATAAATCAGCCCTCCTATAATCAATAAACATACCTTGTAATAATCCAACCTCTAAGCCAACATATGGCAAGCCATAGGATGAAGTGTATTGTTCAGGGTTAATGTTTTGACCCACGCCATATTCATATCCAACCTTTAAATTTTGTGCTGTAAATAATGGAACTTTTACGCCACTATTTAAAATGCTATAATAATTTGACCCATTAAAGTTTTTATTTTCATACGTACCACTAACAAAAGGATCAAAATTACCTTTACTCGCTTTATATTGAAGTTCTCCATATTGCTTAATATTATCAGCTCGTTTTGAAATAGGATTGTTTTCCAACACATTTTTTAAATAACTATCATAACTCAAAACAACCGTTGTTTGAGAAATACAATTAAAAAATAAAAAAATAAAAACAATAATTAATAGTTCAATCTTATTTTTTTTCATCTTTTTTATTTTCTTTTTTTTCATCACTATTTTTTATGTAAAAATCTGGGGGAAACCCATTTAACTTACGCCAAATTTCATAAATAACAGGCACATTATTTAACAAAGCGAAGCCTTCAACGCCACTTCCGATCTGAATAGCATCAGGCCATCGTTTACCAGTATTTTTAACTAAAATACGAAATTTACCATTGTCAGAAATAGCTTTATCAAAAGCAACAATTTCCGATTGATAGGTTCCAAAACTAATTCCAGGCCAACCAGAAAAAACAAATGCTGGCCATCCATCAAAAGTTAACTGAACATTTTGCCCTTTTTGAATTAATGGTAAATCAATAGGATTAATATAAAGTTCTACTGCTTGTTCAGCTTGCTTAGGTACAATTGAACATAAAGCGGCTCCTTCTTTTACAATTTCACCAATTCCCAAAACATAGGCTTTAGTTATATAGCCATCTTGCGGGGCAAGCACATAATAATAGCCTTTTCGCATACTGTAATTAGCTAATTGCCCTTGTAATTTAGTTAAAGAACCTTCGCCTTCATATAAAGAGGATAAAGCAGAAAACTTATCAGATTCAGCCTTCATTATTTTTTCTTGATAATCTTGTTGCACTGAATTCAACTCAATTTCTGAATTTAATAACTCGTTTTTAGTTGACATAAACTTATTTTCGGCCGATGTTTTCTTAGCCAAGGCATCTTGCACTTTAATTCGTCTATTTTCCAAATCTGTTTTTGAAATAACACCTTTCACTAATAACTCTTCAAAGCGCTGTAATTGCTCTTCAGCAACTTTATAATTATTGTTTGATGTTTGAGCTTCGATACTATCAGTTCTAACCTTAATTTTTGCTTGCACAAGTTTATTACGAGTTTGCTCCATTTTTAAAAGTAAATTTTTATTCAAAGCGTCAATTTGATAATTTACTGAATTTACTTTTTGTTCATATGATTCTAACGTGGTTTCTTTAGCTTTAATTTGTTGCTCAGAACGGGCAATCAACATTGGATCCATATATTCGTCCTTTATCTCAGAAATAAATGCAATTGTATCATTCTTTTTCACAAAATCTCCTTCGTTAATAAACCAATTTTCTACCCTACCCGCAATACGTGAGGTAATTGTTTGTGGTCTACCTTCAGGATTTAATGTTGTAACCTTTCCCTTTGATTCAACACTTTGAGTCCAAGGCATAAATAACACAACAAAACCAGTTATAAAAAAAGCGCTTAATGAATATTTTATAGCTTTAGAATAGGATCTTTTATATATATTAGAAACACCTTCAAGTTCAATAACATCCGAATTCAAAAATGAATACTCCTCTTTCTTTCCAAAAATTTTTTCGATTTTATATAAAGCTGTAATAATATCATAACACGTACCTAAACTACTCACCAATTTTTCAACTGAATTAATCACTAAAAAGATAATGATTTCGGATGCTACAAATTGACCAATATTCAAATCGCCCTTTTGCACTAAAAAGGCACCAAAAAATAATAAAATGCCAACAAAAATCACTTTAAATAAAATGATACCTCTAAATTGTTTTTCAAGTACTAAAAAATGACTTTTTCTGTTAATGATATAATCATTTAATATAAAATCAGTATGTTCTACAAATTTTTCGTTTTTAGCATCATTAGATGAAGCTCTTTTTTGAAACCATTCTATTAAATTATATTTTTCGTCAGATGTTTTTACATTAGTTTCGATACCTTTTTTTCCGTAATATACAATAATGAAATAAAAAGAGAATCCAATTATAATTGTAAAAAACATAAACCACGGACTGTATAAGGGCAACAACAATACACCAAAAACAATACTAATGAGAGAAAAAGAAAAATCTAATAATATTTTACTTATTCCTTTTTGTAAAGTAACTACCTCAAAATATTTATTGAGTTTAGATAATATATCATCGGTATGAATCGTATCATTTAAATATAAACTAATTCGAGTTATTAAATTTCCAAATATTTTTTGGTGCAACGTTTCATTAATACGCATTTGCCAAATTTGAAAATAACCAACAAACATTGTAGCAATAATTGTAATTGAACAAAGCAAAATAAGCGATGCAGAAAAACTACCTGCCATTATATAGGTTACTACACCTTGTATGCCTACAGGAATAGCTATGTACATAATTCCTTGTAAAAGCGCTAGCGTATACACTTTACTTAAAATTATTTTTTCGTTAGCCAACCAAGTAAATAAAAGCTTCGCTTTTTTCTTTTCCATGAGATTTAATTTGAGTATAAAAATACAAAAAATAAAATATAATAGTATTACTATAATTTATTTGTAATTTTTATCATTTAATAATACCTTTACTATTAAACTAAATTTCATGGAAT
>JBILOV010000166.1:0-5230 GCA_044374335.1 Bacteroidia bacterium
TGTAGTTTTGTCTGCACGATTGTTAGCTTTTATCATTTCAAAAACCTATAAAGGTGTTGTAAGATATACTGGTGCTAGAGATGCGACACGAATTTTTGTAATTATATTATTAAGTAGTTTTTTTCTCTTTATCATAAATATATTTACACGACAAGTATTATTAGGTTACTATTTAATTCCTCATTCTGTCGTTATAATTGACGCATTAGTCACTATTTTTATTATGGTGAGTTCGCGTTTGGCAATAAAAGCCATTTACTTTGAAAATAAAAATCCTGAAAAGCAAAAAACCCAAGTTATTATTTATGGCGCAGGTGAGAGTGGCATTATTACAAAGCGAACTTTAGATAGAGATGCGGCAGTACGTTACAAAGTAGTTGGATTTATTGACGATGACGAAAAGAAAAAAGGCAGAAGTTTAGAAGGTGTCTTTGTATATCCAACATCTAAACTCGGTGAATTAGTAAAAGATAATGACGTAGAATCTGTTATTATTAGTATTCAAAATTTACCTACAGATAAAAAAAACAACATCATTGATGAGTGTTTACAATATGGAGTTAAAGTATTAAATGTCCCACCAGTTGCTAAATGGATTAATGGCGAATTAAGTTTTAATCAAATAAAAAGTATAAATATTGAGGAACTATTAGAACGCGAACCAATTAAGTTAGATAACGCTTTAATAAATGAACAATTAAACAATAAAACAATTTTAATTACCGGAGCAGCTGGTTCTATTGGTGCAGAGCTGGCAAGACAGTGCGCTAAATTTAATCCCAGTTTATTAGTGTTGTTAGACCAAGCTGAAAGTCCGTTACACGAATTAGAATTAGAATTTAATGAAAATGGCGTTACTTGTAAACATGAAGTTGTAATTGGCGACGTTAGAAATGCAGATCGTTTGCGTAATGTATTTAATACATTTAAACCGAACATTGTTTTTCATGCGGCTGCCTATAAACATGTTCCAATGATGGAAAACAATCCATCAGAATCTATTTTGACAAATATTTTAGGTACTAAAACAGTAGCCGATTTAGCTGTTGAATTTAACGTAGAAAAATTTGTAATGATTTCTACTGATAAAGCTGTAAATCCAACTAATGTGATGGGTGCATCAAAACGTATCGCTGAAATTTATACTCAAAGTTTAGGTAAAACATCTAAAACAAAATTTATTACAACACGTTTTGGAAATGTATTAGGTTCTAACGGTTCGGTAATACCACGTTTTAAAAAACAAATAGAGCAGGGTGGACCAATTACAATAACACACCCTGATATTACTCGTTTTTTTATGACCATACCCGAAGCTTGCCAATTGGTTTTAGAAGCGGGATGCATGGGAAAGGGTGGCGAGATTTTTGTTTTTGATATGGGACAATCTGTTAAAATTGTTGATTTAGCTCGCAAAATGATTAAACTTTCCGGACTAAAAGAAGGCACTGATATTAAAATTATTTATACGGGTTTACGCCCAGGAGAAAAGTTATTTGAAGAGTTATTGGCTACCTCCGAAAATACATTGCCAACTCATCACCAGCAAATATTAGTTGGTAAAGTACGCGAATACGAATTTGCTGATGTTACTCAATTTATTAATGAATTAATTTTACTCTTTAATACGCAAGATAATAAACGTATTGTTTCAAAAATGAAAGATATCGTTCCTGAATTTGTAAGTAATAATTCGGTGTTTCAAACTTTAGACAAATCTTAAATTTTTTTTAAAAGTAAAATGCTTTTTTACACACATATCAATTTGGGCGTTTCATTGCGCAAAAGGCAGGCGCAATGTCGGGCTTTCCGTTTCAATCTTTTTGTTCGTGCCTCACAAAAAGGATTTTCACTTCAATCCCTAACGCAAAAAATTCAATCTTAAAATAAAAAATGAAAACAATAATTGCACTTATCATTCTTACTAATTCTTTAATTGCTCAAACTAAAACAGCTGTAGTTAATGACCTTAAACAACCAAAGCTTGTCGTTGGAATTGTGGTTGATCAAATGCGCCAAGATTATATTTATCGTTATTGGAATAAATTTGGAAATGGTGGGTTTAAAAAATTAATTAACGATGGCTATTTTTATAAGAATGCACAATTTAATTATGTGCCAACTTATACAGGCCCCGGTCATGCCTCTATTTATACTGGTACAAGTCCTGCGACCCATGGTATTATTGCCAATGATTGGTTTGTAAAAGATGCCAATAAAATCACATATTGTACCGAAGACCCAAATGTAAAAACAGTAGGTTCGGAAAGTAAAGCTGGATTAATGTCGCCTAAAAATTTATTAGTGACTACCATTGGTGATGAATTAAAATTAAATACCAATCAAAAAGCCAAAGTTTTTGCTATTTCGTTAAAAGACAGAAGTTCTATTTTGCCAGCCGGACATAGTGCAAATGGTGCATTTTGGTTTGATGGAAGTAATGGTAAATTTATTTCAAGTACACATTACATGAATCAATTACCAGCTTGGTTAAATGATTTTAATAATTTGCAACTAGCAAAACAGTATTTATCAAAAGGGTGGAATACGTTATATCCAATAGCTGGTTATACCGAAAGTATTGCTGATAAAAATAATTATGAAGCAGCTCCAAATAAAAAGGATACAGCTATTTTTCCTTATGAATATGCTGCGCAGTTGAATAAAAATAATTACGAAATCATTAAGGCAACTCCTTATGGAAATACCATTACTAAAGATTTGGCATTAGCTTGTTTAAAAGCCGAGCAATTAGGTAAAGGAAAACAAACAGATATGTTGTGTATTAGTTTTTCTTCAACAGATTATGTTGGTCATTCATACGGTCCAAGAAGTGTTGAGATAGAAGACGTTTATCTGCGTTTAGATAAAGATTTAGAGGAATTAATTAACTCTTTAAATACAACTTTAGGAAAAGATAATTATGTATTTTTTTTAACAGCCGATCATGGCGCTTGCGATGTACCAGCGCATTTAATGGATTTGAAAATTCCAGGAGGTTATATGAATGAAGAGGAATTGACAAAAACAGTAAAATCATTTTGCCAGAATCAGTATGGAGATAGTTTAGTTTCTTCTATAAGCAATCAACAGATTTTTTTAAATGAAAGTAAAATGGTTGTCATGAAATTAAATAAATTTTCTGTTGAGCATGCATTAGCTAATTTTATGTTATCTATTAAAGGTGTAGCAGAGGCTTATCCTTCGGATGTTTTAAAATTTGAAAATTATACTGATGGTACTTTTAAATATTTGATACAAAAAGGATATAACCATGTAAGAAGCGGAAATGTAGCATTCTCCTACAATCCTGCATGGATGGAATATCACAATAAAGGAACAACGCATGGTGCATCTTATAGTTATGATACGCATATTCCATTGCTATTTTATGGTATGGGAATACCAAAAGGAAGTTCAGTAAAAAAAGTAAATATTGTAGATATTGCTCCAACAATTTCACTAATGCTACATATGTCATTTCCAAATGGAACAACTGGTAAACCTTTAGAAGAAGTGATTGCTAAATAATTTTGTAACTTCATCAGATGTTACTTCGCTTAAATTACGATAATCCTCATCCAAAAGACATTCAATTTATTGTAGATTGTTTAAAAAATGATGGCGTCATCATATATCCAACTGATACTGTTTATTCAATGGGTTGCGATATAACGCGTCCAAAAGCTATTGAAAAATTATGTCGTTTAAAAAATATCAAACCCGAAAAAGCTAATTTTTCATTTGTTTGTAGCGATTTAAGTCAGTTATCTAATTATGCTCGCCCAATACCTAATTCATTATTTAGAATTATGAAAAAGGCATTACCAGGACCTTATACATTTATCTTAGAAGCAAATAATAATGTCCCTAAACTATTAAAACAAAATAAAAAAACGGTAGGTATTAGAGTTCCTGATAACACAATTTGTAGAACTATTATTACCGAATTAGGAAATCCAATTATAACCACAAGTTTGCATAATCCAAATGATGAAATCTTAGATTATTTTGCTGATCCTGAAGCTATTCATCATGAGTACCAAAAAAAAGTAGATATTGTTATTGATGGTGGTTTTGGAAATTTATATCCGTCTACTGTTATTGATTGTTCTCAAGATGAATTAGTTATTCTGCGCGAAGGTCTTGGAAGTTTAGATGTATTAAATTGATTTTTTACATTAAATCTAAAATTTGCTTACCATGTTCTTTGGTTTTAACATCAGTAATGACATGTGAAATTATTCCTTTTTCATTTATTATAAAGGTTGTTCTTATTATTCCATCATAAATTTTTCCCATAAATTGTTTGGTTCCCCACACATCGTATGATTTAATTATTTTCATTTCAGTATCTGCTAATAACGAAAATGGCAACTCGTATTTATCAGCAAATTTTTTATGCATTTTTTCATCATCTGCACTAACACCTACAACTGCAAAGTTCTTTTTATTTAAGTAGTTGTGTTCGTCTCTTAAACTACAAGCTTCCATTGTGCAACCGGGAGTGCTATCTTTTGGATAAAAATACAACACGATATTTTTACCTTTAAAATCTGCTAAAGAAATAGTTTTTCCATGCTGGTCTTTCGCCGAAAAAGCCGGCGCTTTTGTTCCAACTTTTAAAGTTGTACTATGTGCTATAAATTTTGTTTTTTCACTTATTGTATTTATAGCTTCGCCTTTTTTAGTCGCTACTTTTTTCGCTACATTTTTTTTTGCAACTGGACTAATTTTGTTTTTTGTTTCTTTTGAGGCTGATGCTTTTTTAATTACCACTTTTGGTTCACTGTTTTCTACTTTTGCCATAATTACTTTTTTATTTGATAACGAATGAGGAGCATTTTTGTTTATTTTATTTGTCTTAAAAAAGTGACACCATTCTGTTAATGGACAGACATCACATTTAGGAGATCTAGCCAAACAAGTATATCTACCATGTAATATTAACCAATGATGAGCCGTTGCAACGTGTTGTTCAGGAATATATTTAATTAATTGTTGTTCGCTTTGTAAGGGTGTTTTTGCTTTGGTTAGCCCCAATCTATTCGAAACTCTAAATACATGCGTGTCAACCGCCATAGCAGGTTTATCGTATATTACAGAAGCAACTACGTTTGCTGTTTTTCTCCCAACTCCGGGAAGTTTTACTAATTCATCAATTTCACTTGGAATTTCGCCATTAAAATCTTTTAACAACATATTAGCCATATTAACTAAATGCTTGGCT
>JBILOV010000167.1:0-5204 GCA_044374335.1 Bacteroidia bacterium
TAAATAATCAAAAAATGAAAAAAATATTTATTTTATCGTCAGCAATTATAATTTGTTTATCAGCTTTCAAATCTTCTGATGGAGATAAAATACCTTCGGCAACTGTAAAAAAATTAGATGGTTCAACCACAAACTCAAATACATTTGTAAATGGCGGAAAACCTATGATTATTAGTTTTTGGGCTACTTGGTGTAAACCTTGTAAAAAAGAATTAGATGCCATTAATGAAGAATATGCTGAATTAGTAAAAGAAACCGGTGTAAAATTAATAGCCATTTCAATTGATGATGCTCGTAGTTCTGGTAAAGTTGTGACTGATGTAAAAGTAAAAGGTTGGACATATGAAGTTTATATCGATGAAAATCAAGATTTTAAACGTGCAATGAATGTTAATAATGTGCCTCATACATTTTTAGTAGATGGGGAAGGGAAAATAGTTTGGAGTCATAACTCATATGCAGAAGGTGATGAAGAAAAATTATTTGAAAATGTTAGAAAATTAGCTAAAGGAGAAAAATTAGCTCATTAATTAATTTTTCATAAATTTTAATTCCAATTATTCAATCACTCTTTTATATAATATATGTCCATAAACTTTAATCTCCGTTTTCTAATTATATCTATACTCTATTTAGTTTCCAAAACATCATTTACACAAATAAAAGATGAATTGGGTTCCATTCATGGTAATTTTCAAATTGATGCAGCATACTACCAAAAAGACACCATCATAGATGCTGATCCGGGAAGTGAGCTTTATAGATACAATGCCTTTGGGAACATCAACTATACAAAAGGAGGATTTAGTGCAGGTGTGCGTTATGAAAGTTATAATCCACCTTTATTAGGTTATTTACCGGGTTATAAAGGTTCTGGTGTTCCATACCGTTATGCTAGATATCAGCATAAAGATATTGATATTACCGTGGGCAATTTTTATGAGCAATTTGGTAGCGGTATAACTTTAAGAGCTTACGAAAATAGAGGTCTATTATACGACAATGCTTTAGATGGCATGCGTGTAATTTTTACCCCTAAAAATGGTATAACATTAAAAGGATTAGTTGGAAAACAACGTACCTATTTCTCACTATCGCCAGGGATTGTAAGAGGTTTTGATGGAGAATTAAATATTATGGAGTTATTTGATTCTATTTTAGGTAAATCAAAAACTAAAGTTATTTTAGGCGGAAGTTTTGTAAGTAAGTATCAAGAAGATCAAAACCCTTCATTAGTTCTGCCACAAAATGTTGGAACTGGAGCAGGAAGATTTGCCGTTATAAGAGGTGGATTTAATTTTAATGCTGAATATGCCTACAAAATAAACGATCCATCATATCAAAATAAATATAGCTATAAAGAAGGCCACGCTATTATTGCCTCTACATCTTATGGAACCGACGGATTTTCTGTTATGTTTTCTGGAAAGATGTTAGATAATATGAGTTTTAGAAGTGATAGAGATGCTCAAAACACAATTGATTTGATTAATTATCATCCCGATTTTAGTAAGTTTCATACCTATTCTTTAATGGCTTATTATCCTTATGCTACTCAACCAAATGGCGAAGTTGGTGGTACAGGTGAAATACAATATAAAGTAAAAAAAGGAACTTGGTTAGGTGGTAAATATGGCATGGATATAACGGTTAACAGTTCTGCTTATTTTGCGTTAGATACTATTGGAATATTACCTATTAAAGACACACTAAATAATTACAAATACTCTACTAATTATAATCGTCTTGGAGATAAATTTTTTCATGATGTAAATATTGAAATCACAAAAAAGTTTAGCAAAAAATTAAAAATGACGTTGATGTACGCTAATCAATTTTTAAATCAATCTGTTGTACAATTTAATACTCCAGATAAAGAAGAACATCCAGATATTGCCTCGCATATTGGTGTAATTGATGTTACATGGAGATATAAAACAGGTTCGGCCATACGTTTTGAAACACAAGGTTTTTTTGGATCTTATGATTATAAAGAACATGAGTTAGATGCTAATGGAAATAAAAATATTACTAGTAATACAGGTTCTTGGCTGTCAGGTTTAATTGAATGGACACCAACAACACATTGGAGCATTACTTTATCTGACCAATATAATTATGAAAATCCTGACTCAAATAAAAAAGTACATTATTACTTTGGAATGATTGGTTATACAAATGGGCCTACTCGAGTATCATTAAGTTACGGACGTCAACGACAAGGTATTTTTTGTGCCGGTGGTGTTTGCCGGTTTGTTCCATCGTCAAGCGGTTTAAATATTAGTATATCATCCAGTTTTTAATAAATACATTAATAAATCTTATCATGAAAAAAATAATTAATCAAATTACCATTATAATTGCAGTCATATTAGTGATTGTAAGTTGTGATAAAGTTAATGATGTGAGAGACCCAAATGCTGAAGTTATTAAAGGAAATAGAAAAGTATTGGTAGAAGATTATACTGGTCATAAATGTGGTAATTGCCCGGCTGCTGCTGATACCTTAAAATACTTAACAAAAAAATATCCAGGTCAGGTTATTGCATTGGCTATACATGCTGGTTTCTTTGCAAATATAAACACAACAACTTATCCAACTGATTTTAGAAATTCTACAGGAACGGCCTATGATAATCAGTTTGGTGTTTCATTAGCAGGTAATCCAAACGGATTAATAAATAGGGCTGGATTTGGAACTGGTGGTTTTATTAAAGCATATTCAACATGGGAAGGTTCTGTAGCTCAAATGCTCACAAAACAAGCAAAATTTGAAATAAAAATCAAGAATATCTTTGCTACATCCAACAATAATTTAAACACAACCGTTACAGTTAGATCGCTTACTAGCAATAGTGGTATTTTCAAGTTAGTAGTATTATTATCCGAAGATAGTATTATTGCTGAACAATTAGATTATAGTTTGCCTTCAGGTAGTCAGCTTGTTACAAATTATGAATTCAATCATGTTTTAAGAGGCGCTATTAATAGTACTTGGGGAGATCCTGTATTTACCATAGGTGCTGTAGCAAATGATTCTGTTGTTAAAAACTATACGAATTACGCTATTAATTCTGGATACAATGCTTCAAAATGCCATGTAATTGCCTATGTATATGATGCTGATCCAACAAGCCCAACCTATTATGAGGTGCTACAAGTTGAAGAACAAAAAGTAAAGTAGTCCTATTAAACATAATATATTTGTAGCTTAGTCTCGCATAATTATGTTACTCTATTTTATAAACTAATTCTCAAATTTTTTTAGCACTAATTCACTTCCATCAAATTCGGCGTAGGTGCAATAGTTTATCCATTCTCCTAAGTTAATGTAGCGAGAGGTTTCAGATGCTTTTAAATCTAATGGTAAATGGCGGTGACCAAAAATAAAATAATCGGTATGTTGTTTTTTTAGTTCTTCTTTGCAGTAAGTCATTAACCATTCGTTGTCATCACCTAAAAATTGTTTGTCTGAATCGCCTGTAGTTATTCTGCTTCGTTTGCTCGAACGACGAGCAATCCAAAAACCTATGTTTGGATGTAATGTTTTAAAACACCAGATTAAAAATGGATTTGTAAAGCATTTTTTTAGAAATTTATACCAACCATCACCAGGTCCTAAGCCATCTCCATGACCTATTAAAAATGATTTATTATTAAATATTTTTTTAATTGGATCATGATTTACAGTAACTCCTAATTCCTGTATAAAATAATCTCGCATCCATAAATCATGATTACCTGTAAAAAAATGTACTGGAATGCCACTATCTGTTAATTCAGCAATTTTTCCAAGCAAGCGTGTTTGCCCTTTAGGGATAGTGTACTTATATTCCCACCAAAAATCAAAAATATCACCAACTAAATAAATTTCTTGAGCATCTTTTTTAATTGATTCAAGCCATCTCACAATTTTTTTTTCTCTTGCTAAGCTTAATTCGAAGGTTGGAACACCAAGGTGAAAGTCGGAAGCAAAATATATTTTTTTACCTAATAGCATTACAAAAAGCTGTTTATTATAAAATTTCGTGGGTTAATATTGTGCAAATTTAATGTAAATCGAATAGTATCAAAAAAGACTGATTTATTATTTGCTTCTAAAGTAGTTTTAATATCCTTGCTATATGCAAATGGAACATATATTTCAAATATATTTTTCCATAAACAAATATCAACCCCAACATTATATAAAAACTTTTCTTTATAAAGGCTTTCATTAAATTCACTGGTTCCAATATCAGCATATAATTTTAAAGGAAGTTTACCAACTTTGGGTGATTTCATGTTTAATGCTATCAACCATTTTGATGTTTGCCCTAATGGTGTCCATATTTTAAAAGCACCATCGTTTTCAACCATTTGCGCCGGACCAATTCCATTAATTTCGTTTCGTCCTAAATAATTGTAATTAAATAAATAATCCTGAGAACCATTAAATCCGCTCATTCTAAATCTATAATCTTCTTTTAAGTTATTCCCTTTAAAAATAAAAGTTCCTGCAAACAATCTCAAATCAAAACTTTTTTTATCAGTAATTGTAATCGAATAATTTAAAGTCGCACTTGCTTTTCCAAATTGGTCGTTATGCTGAAAATTAAATTCAACATCAAAAGGATTGATAACTCTAGTATTTTGTAACTTATAATAAAAGTTATTAATAATAGTAGCTTTGTTTTTTATACCCACTTTAGATTGTGATGAATCTTGAAAATTTATAGCATAGGTTTCGTTATCTACAAATAAGTTGTTGTTTGTATAACCAATGTGTTGCGTTAATTTACTTCTTGGATTTTGTTTTTTTATTTCAAAATCAAGAGTCGCAGATAATTTGTAATAATTTAAATTAAATGAATTTATTTGAGTACTGTTTGCTTCGTTAAAAAACTTGGAGTCGAAATAATTATAGGAAAAAGATTTTGCTTTACCTGTAAATGTTATTTGCTGAAATAGATTGTTATTTAGGGCAAAATATTTTGTAATATCCGCAAATCCCACAGGTGTTTCGCTGCCAAAGGCATACATCGGCGCAAGCGTAAGTTCTATCTTGCGTTGTAAAAAACTATAATTGTAAAACGCGCAACCAAGCATGAATTTATTATACTGATTGTATCCAAAAATTGGTAAATAATTTATTTGAGTATATTTTGGATTATCGATTTTACCTATAAAAGTAAGTTTAATTGGGTCGCTTTTTTTTAATATTA
>JBILOV010000168.1:0-5190 GCA_044374335.1 Bacteroidia bacterium
GCCGAAGAATTAACTTCATCTGTTGTAATTGCTCCGTTTACTTTAACTTCTGTGGCACAATAACCCACTCCATTTCCACCAAATGCATTTTGAATAAAAATGTTTTTACTTTGAAATTTCCCCTCAAAAATAAGAACGCTCGCATTTAAGCTGAACGAAAGAATTGTTAGATACAAAATAAAATAAATATATCTCATTTATATTAATCTACTGATTTTTTATAAGGCATTAAAAATAATTAAAAAAACAAACGTTTAGATAAAATGCCTCATTTTAACAAAAAAAACTAATAGAAACAGTATTAAAATAGCAATCCAAAGGATATTTGAAGCACCTTTAAAGTGGACTTTATTAGAAAAACTATCTTTTTTGTAAGACCATAACATAGTAACAACAAAAAAAGCTAAAAATAAAGAAGCAAATATAATTTGACCGGTTGTGAACATCTTTTCCGTTTTTTTTGAGTGCAATTTATAATTTTACAGTCAATTGATGAAAAATATTATTGCTATACTATTAATTTGTATTATTTCGAAAGCATTCGGAAATAAAATTTCTGATGGTTATAAAGCACTATCTATTTTTGATTACTTTAAAGCGAAAGAATTATTTTACAAATCATTATCAAAGTGTCCTTCACAATCCTCATTTGGTTTAGCGATAATATATTACAGAAATGATAATCCTTTTTCTAATATTGATAGTTCAGCAAAGTACATATCTATCTGTAAAACATATTTTAAAGACACAACTACCTATTCTTTATATCATATTAACGAGCAAACAATTAATACATTAGCAAGTAATATTGGTTATAAAGGTTATGAAAAATACGGTAATAAAAATACGGTTGAGAGTTTTAATTATTTTATTTCAAATTTTTATTTTTCGGATAGTACCTTATTAGCCCAATCCTATTTAAAACGTGATAGTTTGCAATTAACTAAAGCATTAGCAGCGCAATCAAGTGATAGCGTAACACATTTTTTATTAAAGTACCCACAAAGCTGCCTGTATCAAAAAGCAAAGAAATTATATTACGACTATCAATTTTCAGAAACAACATCCAATAAATCTATTCAGCAGTATCAATTATTTATTAAAAAATTTCCTAACAATCCAAATATAATATTTGCTGAAACAAATTTATTTAACCTAATTCAGCAATTACACTCTAGTGATAGTATTTATAACTTTATAAAAAAGTACAGTACTATCATAACCAATGAAGCTGCATGGAAATTATTATATAATACTTCAGTAAAATCCTACGACAAAGAAGAATTAACTAATTTTTTAACCAAGTATCCTGAATACCCTTTTAACGAAACTATTTTAAAAGAAATATCCTTAACTCAAAATATTTTAATTCCTTTAAAAGACTTAAATGATAAATTTGGATTTATTGATACTTTAGGAAATTGGATAATAGTGCCTCAATTTGATGATGCATCAGTATTTAACGAAGGATTTGCTTCTGTTTGCAAAAATGATAGTTGTTTTTACATCAACAAAGAAGGCAACAAAATATCCGACCATTATTTTGAAGAGGCCGAAAATTATAAAAACGGAATAGCAATTGTAAAAAAGGAAAATATTTATTTATTAATCAATCGCTCAGGTCAATTTATATCAAAAGGATATGAAGATATTAATGAAGTGTCTGAAAAACTTTTTGTTTGTAAATCAAATAATTTGTACGGTGCTATTAATTTAAAAGGAGAAATTATTATCCCCTTTATTTATTCAAAACTAGGTAACTTTAAAAATAACTATGCGTATTATTTATCCAACCAATATGGATTAGTTGATATAACAAACAAAGCCCTTAAAGCTCAATGGGAATGGATTTCTGATGTAGACACCAATTCAATTGCTATTGTAAAAAAGAACTCTAAATTTGGATTAATAACTATAGATGAATCAATTATTTTGTCAGCAGAATTTGATTACATAACACATTGCAAAAATGAAATTTATTTAGTTGTAAAAAATAATTTATACGGATTTTACAACATAAAAGAGAAATGCTTTGCAACCTCAATTGACTATAACTATAATTCTTCGTATGAACCAGACTATTATTCAAACGGTAAATATTTTAAATTACTTAAAGATGATGAAGTTGCTTTAGTAGATGCAAACGGGCGATACAGTATAAACTTTGGAACCTACTCGAATTTATTTTTTGCAAAGTGTGACATTATACGTATTCAAAAAAATAACAAATATGGTTATGTTGATAGAAAACTTAAAGCTGTAACATCTGTTGATTATGACAAGGCTACTGACTATTTTAACGATATAGCCATCACTAGCAAAGCAAACACGTCATACTTAATTGATAAGGCAGGGAAAATAATTTATGCCCTTAAAAATGGAGAGATTACGAATGCAGAAAACTCATTATTCAAAATTAAATTAGATGGGCTGGTTGGCTTATTGAGTAAGGATGGTAAGCTCATTTTAAATATTGAATTCGAATCCATCAACTTATTGTATAACGAGCTTTATGCGTGTTTAAAAAACAATGAATTATATTTATTTAATTCAAGAACAACATCTTTAAAAAAGCTATAACATCTTTAACTAGCGCTTGGAAATACCAAGGTAAAGGTAGTTCCTTTGTTAATTTCTGTATCAAATGAAATAGTACCATTAAAAGAAGTAACTGAATTTTTAACCATCGCTAAGCCTAATCCAGTACCAGTAGTTTTAGTAGTAAAGTTTGGGGTAAATAATTTAGGTTTAATTTCATCTATAATACCAACACCGTTATCCTTTACTTTAATAATAATGTTGCTATTATGATGATACGCGTTAATTTCAATTTTACCTTTACAATCAGAAGGAATAGATTGTTGGGCATTTTTTAATAAGTTAGTGAAAATTCTTAAGCACTGCTCCCTGTCAGCCAAAACTAATAAAGACTGTGGCGCCTCTAAAGATATTTCACATTCTGTATTTTGTTGAAACAAGTGCGTTACATTTTGAAGAACATCAAATAAATTTACGATTTCTAAATTAGCATTTGGCAATTTAGCAAAGTTAGAAAACTCTGTTGCAATGTGCGAAAGTGTATCTATCTGCTCAATCAACATTTCTGAAACTCTTTTTACCCTTTCATTAATATCATCCGGATGAGTTTCAACCACCCTTTGTAAATGCTGAATATTTAATTTCATTGGCGTTAATGGATTTTTGATTTCGTGAGCTACCTGTTTTGCCATTTCTCTCCAAGCTGTTTCTCGCTCAGATTTAGCTAACAGTTCGGAACTTTTTTCTAATTTAATAAGCATATTATTATACTCAGCAACTAAGTTTCCAATCTCATCATTCGACTTCCACTTAATTGCTTCGTTAAATTTACCAAACTGAACATTTGAAATTTGTTGTTTTATAATTCTTAATGGTTTTGTTAATAAATTAGAAACCAATAAAGCAACTAGCGTTGTAACTACAAATAATATAGTGTAGATGTTGATTAAGGTGGTTAAATAAGCTGTTAGTTCTTTTTCTAAATCTTTTTGTCGCGCAAAATAAGGTAAATTAATATAACCTAATAACTTATCATTTTTACTGTAAAAAGGGATATAAGCTGAAAGATATTTTAATGAACCAATATTCTCTTTTTGAGTATAGTTTGCTTGTATGCCACGCATAAAACTCATATATGCGCCAGGATTCATAAATCTCGAAATTAATCCCTGCTCATAAATTGCAGGTTGAGATGTTGAATACAATAATCCTTTTTTATTAAATAAAGAAATATCACTACCAAATAATTGTGCTAATCTTTTCAATCGATATGTTGTATTATCTTTATAAATAGCATCTAAAGATTCCTGCTGACCTATGTTTTGCTGTAGCTCTTTTAAAACAGATTGTGATTTAGAAATTAGATCTTTTTTATTTTTCAATTCAAATTGAGATGAAACAACCCATAACGTTCCAACAACAACACAAGCAAGTGATAACACAACAATTGAAACTAAAATAAACTGAATACGGTTATTTAAAGAATTAAAATGCAGACTGCGTTTTATAATAATTGAATTAAACAATACAGAAAATAAAACTAATAAAGAGAAAAAGATAAATAAATATGAGTTGGATGTAAACCGTCCCCAGAGTCCATATTCTTTATCAGTTATAACAATTGTAGTATTTTTTTGAGGAGAATAAATAAAATGTTCATACGAATCATTAGTGGATAATTTGAAACTTTTGTTATTTATAAACAATGGATATTGGTATTCTCCAAATGTATTTAAAAGCTTATTTGATTCATACACAGCATATGAAATTCGCTTGGATTCTAATTTATTTTCAAAAGACTTATCTAACAATAAATCAGGAAATGCTCCTAAGTTTACAGCTAACTTAGGCTCTAATTGTAAATATAAATGAAATGTTTTATTAATATTTTTATTAACATCTTCGATTTCAATTTTTGAAATATATCTAATTGATTTTTTTTGCTTACTGATATAATATAAATCATCACAAATAGTTTGTGAGCCCTCCGTTACAATTTGCTGTTTAAAATAATCTTCATTTAAATAAATTGGATTCAAATCCAAAAATATAGGTGTACAATCATTTTTAAACAACGACATCACAATATCGTACCTTTCAAAATAGCCACTAAAATGTGTTTGTCTTAAACTTTGTTCAATTTGTTCGCTATTAATTGGCAAAGAGGATAACAGGTTTTTTAATTGAACATCTGATTTTATGGCTGCTGTAATTTTATTAAATTCATTTTCTGCTATTATATCTTGTCTATCTGTTAAGCTTAATGAAAGTACTTCAAAAGTTTGCTTCTTGTTTAATTGTTCATACTTGTTAAACATTGAGGACACAATGAAAGTTAAAATCAAAATGATTAGGCCTACATTAATAAAATTATATGAGGCTATATGTTTTCTCAAAAAATAAGAAATTAAAAATAATCCTATTGGCCATAAATACTCCAATGATAACATTGATTGCAATGGATTAATAGATAATCCAACAAAAAATAAAATAACTAATACAACTGACGAAATAAGAATGAAGTACTTATTAAATACAATAGAAATAACTATCTTTTCGATGCATAAATAAAAAGCAAATACTAAAAAACCAACAGATATAAGGCCAATTATGCTGTAAACACTAAAATTAAATAATTCATTGATATTGTAT
>JBILOV010000169.1:0-5150 GCA_044374335.1 Bacteroidia bacterium
AACATTTACCATCTCTTTGGTACACACTTAAACACTTAATTCTATATCCTGCTACTTTCCCTGCATTTACTCCAGAAAGAATATTTTCCATTCCATACTCAAATAAAGAAAAATATTTAACTTCAATGTTTTGACTTGTAAAAGATTTCTTAAATGCTGTTATCAATTCGTCTCTTGTGTGTCCCTTAGTGTTGCCTTCATTAAAACTATTATCTTTATATTCTTCTGGTATAGCACCAACTTTATATATTTTAGCTTTTCTTGGTCCGTATTCAATTGTGTTTCCTTCATTTGTAATTACTAACTTGTGTTCAATAGTTTTAGTTTGATTATCTTTATTAGTGTATTCAACATTTATTGAAGCTTTAAATCCAGATGATTTTTTTAACATTTCGAATGCGTTAGATGGAGTTGAAATCTTGTTTTTAACCTTATTAAAAAAACTGTTGTACTCGGTAAAAGAATTTGCGATTGCTCCAGAAGGATAAAAAGATTTTTCATCTAATTTTGGTAATAGATCAATAAAAATATAGTTAGTCCCACTTCCATCAACCTTTGAATTAATAACTATACCTGATATTGAGAATTCATCTTCTCCTTTTAATTTAACGGTAATTTTTATTTGATTATCCGCTTGTCCAACCCAAATTGGCGCGTTCAAAAAGCCTTCTTTATACTTTTCTAATTTATTATCAAAGTGTGCAATATGAACTTGCCTTGATAATAAATCAAATTTGGTGTCGGCTATCTTTATTAAACAATAATAAGCATCTTTTCCATATCCTATTTCGCTCAAAGATTCCGTAATTGCAGTATCTTCGGGCATTAATGGTTTATTTGTAACAAAAATTTGCGCGTGCGCATTTAAGCTTATAATTGCTGCATAAAGTAGACTTTTTGTTTTCATAATAATTAAGTTTTAACAAAAATATACAAATTTTCAAATATATCTACCTTTTAGTTAGGCATAGTTCTAGTTAATAAACAGAAAGTTTCATTGGCAACATACTTACTGTTTGTGGCTGGCAACTTATAACAGCACCTAAAAAAAATGCGGGCGGAAGTATAAGTTTTTTTGCCTACAAGTTGTCGCTTCGCGAAAGTTTCTTATTTTTATATAGGCAAAAAAGAGTACAGTATTTCGGCAACTAATAAATATTGTGTCGGTAGAAAATATTTCGGTTTCAAAGCCGCACTTCTTTTAGCTACAAAACGTTATCGGCAAGCACAAAAAAACGACACATTTTGCTTTATACGTATAATATTTATATATTTGTACGTAAAGAAACAAATCATGGACACAAAATTGACACTTAAGCTTGAACAGACAATTATCGAAAAGGCAAAAGACTATGCGAAACATCACAGAACTAGTCTTTCAAAATTAATTGAAAACTACCTGCTAAATATTACTAATGAAAAAGGTAAGGAAGAAAAAATAACACCATTGGTTAAAAGTTTATCAGGGATAATAAATCTCCCAAAAGAATTTGACCATAAAAAAGGATATTCTGATTTTTTAATTAATAAATACAAGTAATGGAAAAAGTATTTGTAGACACAGATATAGTTCTTGACTTATTAAGTAATCGTGAACCATTTTATTCTCACTCAGCTCAACTGTTTTCTGAAGCAGACAAAGGTAAAATAAGAATACATGTATCATCTTTAACTTTTTCCAATTTGAATTACATTTTGTCTAGACAATATTCGGTAGATCAAGCAAGAAAAAAACTGCTTAAATTCAAAACATTAGTTACTGTTTTGTCAGTTACAGATAAAGTTGTTGAACTTGCTCTATCATCCGATTTTAAAGACTTTGAAGATGGGTTACAATATTTTACAGCAATTGAAAACAATTTAAAGACACTATTGACTAGAAATTTAAAAGATTACAAGACTGCCGACATAACAGTTATGACGGCAGAGCAGTTTTTGAAAGGTAAATAATTTGAAAGCAAAAATTATATTCATATGTTTATTCTGGACTTTTTTTTCTAGAGGATATTCTCAAACATCAAAAGGAACAGACTTTTGGGCTTGTTTTATGGAAAATATAAGCCTTTCGTCTAACGGACAACCTTATTTTTATTTCACTGTTGCATCAGATTATAACACAACCGGAAATATTTCGCTGCCTTTAACTGGACTTAATATGAATTTTAGTGTAAATGCAGGCCAGCTTACAAAAGTATATTTGCCAAGTGCTATATATTACCCCAGTGGCTCAGAGGTAATTTCAAATTTCGGTTTTCATATTACTACTAATCAACCTGCAAGTATAGTAGCGCATCATCATCGAATTTTTTTTTCGGAAGCCACAACTGTTTTACCAACAACAGAAATAGCTGATAATTATATAGTGATGGCACACAAAGATGATGGAAGCGGATCAGTTTTTGGTTATTCTGAATTTTCAATTGTTTCTACCGCAGATAATAGCCTCATTGAGATTGTTCCGTCTGCATATACTAGTGGCGGTAAACCACCGGGATTACCTTTTTCAGTTACATTAAACAAAGGTCAGATATATCAGGTGCAATCAATAAATGATTTAACAGGAACGACAGTAAGAGAAAAAAGTGGAAATAAAATTGCTGTTTTTTCAGGAGCAAATCGTTCAAATGTATTGTCAAGTTTTAATTGTAGTGGCGCAGACGATCATTTGTTTGAGCAAAACTATCCTGTTACAGGATGGGGAAATGAATATATTTCTGTTCCTTTTTTAAACTTTGGTGCCAATCAGTTTAGAATTCTGGCATCTCAGAATAATACACTTGTTCAATTTAATTGTTCAAATACCAAAATGTTGCAAGCTGGACAATATTTTGATACAATTTCTTCGAATCCGATGTATATAAATTCCCCTAAACCTATACAACTTGGACAGTTTATTACAAGTTGTAGTAATACAATGGCTGACCCTAATTTTGTTCTTCATAAGTCATTATCATACTATTCAAAAAAAGTAATTTTTGATGCATTTTCAGATTATGATACAAGTTTTGTAAATATTATTGTACGATCTCCTGCTACTTCATCTATAAATTTGGATGCAAATCAAGTCACCTTTAATCCCTTAATTTCTTATCCAAACTATTCTTATGCCCAGGTTCCGCTAGGCAAAGGCACACATATTATTCAAAGCGATAGTGGATTTTATGCTTTTGCATACGGTGCTAGCTTTCATGATGCATATGCTTATCAAACAGGCTATGATGGTTTCCGACAAACAGAAAATTCTATTTCTTTTAAATATTTAAATAATTTATGTCAGGATACAATAATTGGCTTTGAAATTATTCCAAATTTAAATTTCGATTCCTTTAACTGGCAATTTAGTAATGGAACGGTTTCTGTTGATCAAAATCCAAATGTTATTTTTAATGAATCAGGGAATTACACTATTTCCCTTTCGGTTACTGATAGCTTGGGTTGCATATACGGAGGAAGTAATACTTTACAAATAAATGATTGCGGAACATATACAGTTTCCGCTTATTGTCCCAATGTTTTTACTCCTAATAATGACGGAACAAATGATAAATGGAAACCAATATTTGACGGGAACATAAACTCGATTTTAAATTACGAGTTATATATTTATAATAGATGGGGATTAAAAATATTTGAAACAACAAGAATAAATGGATTTTGGGATGGGTATACAACAAGTGGATCATTATGTAACGAAGGTGTTTACTATTATGTTGTGAAATACAATACGAATGAAAATGGTCAATTAGCTCCTAAAAGCATGAATGGTTTTATTACACTAGCTCGATAGGCATTTTAATTTAAATTCATCAAACAATAATTAATGTTTAGGTTTTTTTATAATACAATTTTTATTTTAATAGGTGGTTTAAGTATTGCCCAAACTACCTATTTTAAAAGTATCGGTGGTGGTTTTAATCCCCAAACATCAAATTTTGCAGTAGATAGTGTAAACAATATGATATATGTTTATGGAGCTTTTAGTAAAATAAAAAACACAAATATGGCAGTTCAAGGGGCTGCTATTTGGGATGGAATTAAATGGGATTCAATAAGACATGTAGTCGGAGACAGTATTGGTCAAGTTATTAATATTGATAATGTAATGTTTGGTATTGGTTACCAAATAGTTCGGCAGAACCAAATCACACATTTATGGGAATTGATTGCTCGCCCAAATAAAACTAATTACGCTACATTTAATGGTATTTGTAAATTTGGAAATGACCTGATTATTTTTGGAACACAAGACTCCATAAACGGGCAAAAAGTATCTCAATTAGTTAAATATGATGGGACTAATTTTACATCTATTCAAGGTAATTTAGAAATTTATAGTAACGTTATAATGTGTGAATATAATGGTGAACTTTATGCAGGTGGGTCTTTATATGTGCAAGGACAGGGTCCTTGTGATTTAGCTAAATGGAATGGTACCACTTGGAGCATAGTTCCTCTAACAAATACAATACCTTGCTCTTTTTGTGGTTTAGGAAAACTAATTGTTTATCAAAATAAATTATTTATAGGAGGTAGATTCATGCAAACATCTCAATCATTATTATACACTAATTTGCTCTCATGGGATGGAACAAATATCATTGATTATGGGTTATTAGGCACGTCTGTTGAATCAGCATGGGATATATGCATCTACAAGAACAAATTAATTATTACTGGATTTTTAAATTCTCCAGTACCATTAAGCAGTCAGCAATTTACAGGTTTTTTATCCTATGACGGGACGGATATGTGTAGTTATGTCCCTCATTATTATAATAACCAGCCATACAGATTAATGGCAGCAAGTGTTTTTCAAGATTCATTAATTTTTCTATCAACAAGAACAATGTCACCAACAGATACCGTAAATTATATTTGTAAATTTATAGGAGACATTAATAATCCTCTTTATTGTGTCAGTGGAGTTGGCGTAAAAGAAAATTATATGCCTAATGAAGCGTTGAAGATTTACCCAAATCCTACATCTAATCTTTTAAATATTGACGATGAAAATAATGCATTTAAAAACTCAACTATTGAAATCAAAAACTATTTAGGGCAAGTTGTTTTTACTACTCCTTTTACTACTCAAATTAATTTGCAAAATCTTACAGCGGGGATGTATTTTTTAACCATACAAGATAAGAGTA
>JBILOV010000171.1:0-5117 GCA_044374335.1 Bacteroidia bacterium
TGCTGCTATAAATAACAGAGCATAAGAAATTAAATTCCATTTATCTATGGCGCTCGCTAATGAATAATCTTTTAAAAAATATAATGGAATAGCTGCTGAAAGCCCACATACAAAAGCTAATATAGCTGATAAACCAAGGTTCTTTAAAAATTGTTTTGGATTCGTTTTTTTATATTTAAAATACTGAGTGATGGCTACTAAAATTAAAGCAATTATTGCAAAAGGTACCATCCATAAATTGTAATCTGCAATTTTAATAGGTGCTTTTTCTAATTGAAATAATTTATTCATCACTGGTATAGAAGTAAAATAAGTGATTACTAATGCTGATAATAAAAACACTAATGAGCCTACAAACATCCAAAATTCGCGCGAATACAAGCTTTCTTCATCTTCTTCTTTTGGGAAAAATTTGATGTAAGAGTATATTGTAAGTATAAAACTAATGCTTATCCAAGTCAGTAAAATATAAATTTTATATCCAAATGTAATCCCAACAAACAACATTAAAAATGATGCCATCAAATAAGACACACGAATTAAGTTGTCGTGAATTAATAACACGACACAAATAAAAACAAAGGTTAATACATAAATTACTAATTGACCTTGCATTCCTAAATCTGTAAATGCGTGCACAGAGCTGTTACCTAAAATACCGCTTCTGGTTAAGAATGTAGAATACAGTACTAATAAAAAAGATGCAATAGCCATTAAGTGAGTCATGAATAACGAGCCGCCTTTATTTTTATTAATAATCATAACATGACCTGCACCTACCATCACTAACCAAGGAACTAAGGACGAATTTTCAACTGGATCCCATGCCCAAAAACCCCCAAAACTTAATGCTTCATAAGCCCATGCGCCACCCATTAAAATACCTGTACCTAAAATCATGATGCTAAAAAATGTCCAAGTTAAAGCTGGTTTTTGCCAAGAAATAAAATCACGTTTCCATAAACCTGCAATTGCAAAAACAAAAGGCACTAAAGTTGATGAAAATCCTAAGAATAATGTAGGTGGATGAATTGTCATCCAATAGTTCATTAATAAGGGATTTAATCCTCTTCCGTCAATCTTTTCTAAATAATTTTCTATTTGCAAAAAAGGTAAATTCGAAAACTGTGGATTTTCTCTCAATAAAAGAAAAGGGTTAGAACCCAATTTATAATCTCCAATAAAAATGCCTAAAAGCATACTTGCAATAAATACTTGCACTAAAGCAAAAATTGCCATGGTTGGTGCTTGCCACTTTGCATCAATGGTTTTTCGTAAAATATTTCCTAGTACTATATTCCAAAACGCCCACAATAAAAAACTTCCTTCTTGTCCTTCCCAAAAACAAGACATGATATATTGCATCGGCATTTCGTTATTGCTATGTTGATAAACGTATGCGTATTCATAAAGATGATTAAACAACATGTAAAATAATGTTGCCGCAATACCAATAATTGAAATTGAATGAATAGTAAAACTATAATTTGCAATTTTTTTCCATTCAGTATTTAATTCATCTTTAGAAGAAAAATAGTATCCAATGGCTGCAAGAATCGCGGCAACTAATGATAAAACAACAAAGCCGTTACCAAGTTGGCCAATCCATATATGCTCTCCGAAATTTTTTATGGTATGATTCAATGAATTAAAATTAAGTAGTAGTTAAATTTTTAAACTTGTGGTTTTCCGTCGTTATATTTACTTGGGCATTTCATTAAAATTTCATTGGCATGAAATTCATTTCCTTGCATTTTTCCAATCAATACAATTTGTTCTGATTTTTGAAAATCCTGAGGCACGCTTTTATGCAAAACTACTTTTTTCTCAATTCCCTTATTATCAAACATCATAAAAGAACATTCGTCTGCATTAATTTTTGGTTCATAGTAAACAGGTATTGTTTTATTTAACTTACCAACTACATGATACTCTGTATCTGGATTAGCGGTTGCTTCCGCAAAATCAGAATAAGTAGCACTACTTTGAAGAGAAGTAAAAATAACACCAATTGCCACTGCAATAACTACTATTCCTAATATGTGAATTTTTTTCATTTTACTTTTTATTAGTATTTCAAATCTATTACGAATCTAAATCTGCTAGCTTAGCGTACACAGATTCGTCTATTCGCACTAATTCGTATTTCTGTTTTTGTCTTCTAACTTTCTTAATTTTATATCGATGTAAATCAAATATCCAATCAAGCATATAAAGATGATGGATATAACCGTTATTACAACATAAATTTTCCCTTCACTTCTAAAAGTGTCAGCCATTTCGGGCGCTGCAACCGCTTGTGCTTTTCCTAAAAAAGGAACTAGCAAACTTGTAATAAATAAGATGATTCTATTCTTCATTTTTTTTATGAGTTAAAATGGCTATACGTTTTTTTAGATCTAAAATCCAAATGCTTAATAATATCCAACCAATAACTGCTGGATAAAACACCATCCGCATGTTACTATCTAAATCATATTTACCAAAGGCAGGATTGCCACCGTTTCCAGGATGTAATGAATCTGTTAAACGAGGTAAAATCATAATGAATACAAACATCATCACAAAAGCAAAAACATTATAAACAGCCGCAATGCGTCCACGTTTTTGTTCATCAGGAATTGAACTTCTTAAAATAAAATACGCTAAATAAATTAATACAGCTATGGCAACTCCATTTAATTTTGGATCTTGAAAAGTCCACCAGGTTCCCCAAGTAAATTTAGCCCACATACAACCAGTTAGTAATCCAGGTAATGCAAAAAATAAACCTGTTTGAGCGGCTTGATCGCTAATAATATCAGAACGCAAATCGTTTTTTGATAAATGCTTGATTGCAAAAACTACCGAGTAACCCATCATAAATAACATGGCAAACCAAATTGGCACATGATAAAACAAATTACGAATGGTTTCATTTAATATATCTAAATTTGGTACAGGCGCTAACATTCCCCATACCAAAGTATAAAGGATAAAAAATGCGCCTAATATTTTCCACCATTTAATCATAATTTATTCTTTCCAAAGGTAATTAAATAATAGTGTAGCCAATGCTACTACAACAAAATTTAGCATTATTAATATTAGTAAATATTTGTAACTAACACTCCATGCCAAACCATCAATAGCATGTTTACTTAATTTAACAGAAACTAATAATAAAGGCATTAAAACTGGGAAACTTAAAATGGCCATTAAACTTATATTATTATTGGCTTTAGAGGCGATAGCGCTCATTAAACTTAAAATTCCTGAAAAAGCTGAAGAACTAAAGATCAATGCTAGTAAAAACATACCCATATCTTGAACCATACTGCCAACAAACCACGAGTAAAAGAAAAAAGTCAACAAACTTAAAACGGCCATTAACAGCATATTATAGATGATTTTACTTAAAATAAATTGTCGGGGATTGTAATATAGATAATTAAACAAGCCTTTACCTTTAGTTTCCTGCATAAAACTTTTACTAGAAACATTAACTGCAATAAACATAAAAATTGTCCAAAAAAGAGCATTCCAAACTGTTGGATGGATAATTTTTTTAAAGCATAATGCAGAAATGAATACTGTTGCAACGATATAAACAAGAATTCCGGCAAGGGTTGACTTTTGCCGGAATTCTAAAAGAAATTCTTTTTTTATAAGTTGAGATAATAATTGGATATTCATTGAGCTACAAATTTACATTCTAATACTCTAAAACACAATTAAACAATCGTGTATTTTATTGGTTTATCATTTGTAAATTCATACTTTTTAAAATCTAGCCAATCATTTATAAATGAACAAACTTATCATTATATCTATCCTTATTATCTGTGCTTTCATTTTATTTGCCTTTATTAATAAAAAGGGGAAAGCAACCTCGTCAATACATCAATTTAAAGCTAAGACGATTGATGGTCAATTATTGGATTTTTCGACTTTAAAAGGTAAAAAAATACTGATAGTTAATACTGCTAGTAAATGTGGTTTTACGCCTCAATACAAAGAACTTGAAGAATTATATGAGAAATATAAGGATAAAAATTTTGTAGTGATTGGATTTCCGTGTAATCAATTTGGTAATCAGGAGCCCGGAACAAGTTCAGACATTAAAGATTTTTGTAGTAGAAACTTTGGTGTTTCTTTTACGATGATGGAAAAAGTAGCTGTAAAAGGAGATAGCATTTGTGAAACTTATTCATGGCTTACTCGGAAGGAGAAAAATGGCGTTGTGAATAGTTCTGTAAAATGGAATTTTCAAAAATATATGATTGATGAAAATGGATTTTTAGTTGATTATGTTTTTTCATTTAAAAGCCCTAAGTGCTCTAAAATTGTAAATTGGATTGAAGGAAACTAATTTTTTATTAAAAGTGACTTAGTTTGTTTTGTTTTCATTTATCCTTTTTTTGCAATAAACTTATTAAAAAACAGTTTAATTCATTTCTTCACGCAACTTTCAGAGATTAAAAATTCAAAAGATTGAAATAGAACGCAACTGTGTGTGCAACTTACACGTGAAAATTTTAAACAATCTTATTTCATTTTTCCAATCCAATGCGGAAATTGAGCTAAGTGTTTTATGTTTGGTTCGGTTTGAAACAAACCAAAAACGGCACTGCCACTACCACTCATGCAAGCATACAAAGCACCAAGTTCATATAAATCGTTTTTTGTTTTTTCAACAACAGGATATAAATTAAAAATTGATGTTTCAAAATCATTTATCAAATCATTTTTCCAAGTTGATATTGGTTGTTTAATAATTTCCAGTAAAGATTTCGTTGGATGTTGAGGTTTCACCAAACTGTAAGCTTCTTTGGTATTACTGTGTACGTTAGGATAAATAATAGCAATGCATAAATGACTTAAATCTAATTTAATATTTGTAAACACATCACCTTTTTGTGAAGCAAACACAGGGATGTTTTTTATAAAAAAAGCACAGTCACTTCCTAATTGTTTTGCAATTTCTATGCGTTTAGTTTCTGTAATATTCAATTCAAATTGTTCGTTCAATAAATTAATAAAAAACGCTGCATCTGCACTTCCACCGCCAAGGCCAGCACCCATTGGTAAAGTTTTATGTAAGTAAACATTTAAATGAGGAAGTGTTTTAGTTTGCT
>JBILOV010000172.1:0-5068 GCA_044374335.1 Bacteroidia bacterium
GTCCCTTTTTTATTTTTGTTAAATATGATAAAAAAACAAGCTATAATTGATTTAATTGAAACTCATTTTGAGGGAAGCGACAAGTTTATTGTTGATGTTAAAATCCTTAAAGGAAATGTAATTGAAATCTATATTGATGCGCCAAACCACATTTTAATTGCTGATTGTGTTGAATTAAGTAGATATGTAGAGAGCAATTTAGATAGAGAAAAAGATGATTTTGAATTGCAAGTATCTTCTCCAGGAGCAACAGAATCATTTAAAGTATTAGCTCAATATAAAAAGTACATTGGAACTAAAGTTAAAGTTGTTACCAAAGAAGGTGAAAAACACGAAGGCATTTTAAAAAGTGCAAATGACAATGAATTTGTGTTAGAAGAAACAAGAAGAGAAAAAAAAGTAATTGGAAAAGGAAATCAAACCGTTGTAGAAGATATAACGTTCACATATAATCAAACAAAAGAAACAAAATCAGTATTACCATTTTAAAAAAACAAAACAATGGAAAGTGTAAATTTAATTGAATCATTCTCGTTATTTAAAGAAGACAAAAACATTGATCGCGCAACGTTAATGAGTATCATCGAGGAAGTATTTCGTGCTATGTTAATCAAAAAATATGGTTCTGATAAAAACTTTGATATTATTGTGAATCCCGATAAAGGAGATATTGAAATTTATAAAAATAGAACAATTGTAGATGATGAGTTTGCAGATGATTCGTTTGATTATGATCCAAACAAGCACATTAGCTTAACCGATGCCCAAAAAATTGAACCAGATTTTGAAATTGGAGAAGAAGTTACTGAATTAGTTAAATTAGATGAAATTGGACGTAGAAATGTATTATCGGTTCGTCAAAATTTAGTTCAAAAAATTCTTGAATTAGAGAAAACAGGCATTTATAACAAATATAAAGAGCGTATTGGTGATATTATTAACGCAGAGGTTTATCAAGTTTGGAAAAAAGAAATTATGTTGTTGGATGATGAAGGTAACGAATTATTATTACCTAAAACTGAGCAAATCCCTTCTGATTTCTTTAAAAAAGGAGATTCTGTAAAAGCAGTTGTTTATAAAGTGGAATTAAAAAACGGAACACCTTCTGTAATAATGTCTCGCACTGCTCCTACTTTTTTAGAGCGCTTATTTGAAATGGAAGTTCCTGAAGTATTTGACGGTTTAATTACTATCAAGAAAATTGTTCGTGAACCAGGTGAAAGAGCTAAAGTTGCCGTTGAATCATACGATGATCGTATTGATCCGGTTGGTGCATGTGTTGGGATGAAAGGTTCTCGTATTCACGGTATTGTTAGAGAGTTAAAAAATGAAAATATTGATGTAATTAATTACACATCTAATGCTCAATTATTAATTCAACGTTCACTAAGCCCGGCTAAAGTAACTTCGGTGAAATTAAATGAAGATACTAAACGTGCTGAGGTATTTTTAAAACCTGATCAAATTTCTTTAGCAATTGGTAAGGGTGGATTTAATATTAAATTAGCTGGTAAATTAACGGGTTACGAAATTGATGTGTTCCGAGATAATGACGAGGCAGTTGTTGATATTGATGATGTTGATTTAATTGAATTCTCTGATGAAATTGAAGAATCAGTTATTTCAGCATTACAAGCTATAGGATGCGATACAGCTAAGTCAGTATTAGAATTAGATATTTCTGAGTTAGTCCGTAGAACTGGATTAACAGAGGAAGTGATTGAAGATGTAAAACAAGTATTACAATCTGAGTTCGAAGATTAAAAATAAGTTATTTGAAAAAAGTTTTTGGTTGCTGGTAAATTGAGATTAAAAAAATCAAACACCTAAACACCTATTTCAAACAACATAATAATAAAGTTAGCTTTCTTTTAAAAATAAAAAGGCAATTTTGATTACATAAAAGAAGAGGAAATAAACAATATGTCAGACGCAAAAACAATGCGATTAAGTAAAGTAGCAAAGGAATTTAATTTATCCCTAGGGAAAATTACGGAATTCTTAGCTTCTAAAGGTCGCTCAGTAGAAAATAATCCCAATGCTAAAATTGGTGATGAAGAATATTCTTTATTATCGAAAGAGTTTTCGGGTGATAAGTCTGCTAAAGAAGAAGCACAACACGTGGGCCTTAGCCTAAATAAATTAAAACGCGAGTCGTTAGTTGTTGAAGATGTTAAGGCTATTAAAGCTAAGGAGCTTGAAGAGCTGCGTGAGAAAGAACTAATTGCCGCTGCTACCGCAAAAGCTGCAGAAGAAAAAAGAAAAGCAGAAGAAGCAAAGTTGCAAGCTGAAAGATTTGCAGAACTAGTAAAACCAATTGAACCATCTGGTGAACCTATTGATAGTAATACCATTATTACCGGACCGAAGGTTTTAGGTAAAATGGATTTAAGTGCTTTAAATCAAAAAACTAAGCCGGATAAAAAAACAAAAAAAGAAAAAGAAGAAGAAAAAAAATCTGAAGAAAAAGTTTCTAAAGACATAAAAGGTAAAAAGAAAATTGAAGAGTCAGAAATACCTCCGGCAAATGAGGCTCCAATTTTAAATGAAGATCAAACAGTTATTGCGCCAATTGAAATTGAGGAACAAAAAGAAGTTTTTCACGAAACGGTTTATCAAAAATTAGAAGGACCAAAAATTATGGGTAAAATTGAATTACCTGTGATTAAAGAAGTGAAAAAATCTACCGGACCAAATGCAGCTGCGGGCGCTGCCGATAAGAAGAAACGTAAGCGTATTCGTAAAGGCGGAATGAGTCCTGAAGAAATTAAGAAAGTTGGGACAGAGCAAGCTCAAATTGCCAAGGATAAAGCCAAAGAAAAATATGGCGATCCTCGTGCAAGAAAACCTGTTGCTCGTGAAGCGCGTCCAGCATTGACAGATTTAGAAATACAAGCACAAATAAAAGAAACTCTAGCTCGTTTAAGTAGTAAAGGTTCTAAATCAAAAACATCAAAATACCGTAGAGATAAGCGTGATGATGTAAGAGATAAAATGGCTGAAAAGCAAGAATTATCAGATTTAGAGAAAAAAACATTGCAAGTTACTGAATTCGTTTCCGCTAATCAATTAGCTCAAATGATGGATGTATCTGTAACGCAAATTATCTCAACTTGTATGAGTTTAGGTTTATTTGTGTCGATTAATCAACGTTTGGATGCTGAAACTTTAGCTATTGTAGCTGAAGAATTTGGGTTTAAAACTGAGTTTGTAAGTGTTGAAGTTCAAGAAGCAATTGAAGAACAAGAAGCTGAAGATCCAGAAGATTTAGTAGAACGTCCACCTATTGTAACCATCATGGGTCACGTTGATCATGGTAAAACATCTTTATTAGATTACATTCGTAAATCTAACGTTTTAGCTGGTGAGGCTGGAGGTATTACTCAGCATATTGGTAGTTATAATGTTAAAATGGATAGTGGTAAATCAATCACTTTCTTAGATACACCTGGTCACGAGGCATTTACTGCCATGCGTGCACGTGGTGCCAAAGTAACCGATGTGGTTATTATTGTTATTGCAGCAGATGATAGTGTGATGCCGCAAACAAAAGAAGCTATTAATCACGCTCAGGCTGCTGGTTCACCAATGATTATTGCTATCAATAAAATTGATAAACCAGGTGCTAATCCTGATAAAATTCGTGAGGCTTTATCAGCAATGAATATTTTAGTTGAAGAATGGGGAGGTAAAGTTCAATGCCAGGAGATTTCAGCTAAAATGGGTAAAAACATTGATTTATTATTAGAGAAAGTTGTTTTAGAAGCAGAATTTTTAAATTTAAAAGCTAATCCAAAAGTAAAAGCATCGGGTTCTGTTATTGAAGCAAAATTAGATAAAGGTCGTGGACACGTAGTTGATATTATTGTTCAAAAAGGAACCATGCGCGTTGGAGATATTGTTGTAGCTGGTTGTTATAGTGGTAGAGTAAAAGCAATGACTAACGAACATGGTGTAAATATTAAAGAAGCGGGCCCTTCAATGCCAGTTCAATTATTAGGATTAAATGGTGCGCCTACTGCTGGTGATAAATTTAACGTAATGAGCGATGAACGCGAAGCGCGTGAATTAGCAAACAAACGTTTACAATTGCAACGCGAACAAGGTATTCGTACTCAAAAACATATTACATTAGATGAAATTGGAAGACGTTTAGCAATAGGCGATTTTAAAGAATTAAATGTGATTGTCAAAGGTGATGTGGATGGTTCGATTGAAGCCTTATCAGATTCATTATTAAAATTATCTACCGAAAAAATACAAGTAAATATTATTCATAAATCAGTTGGTGCTATTAGCGAAACAGACGTTATGTTAGCAAGTGCATCAAACGCTATAATAGTAGGTTTTCAGGTTCGCCCATCAGTTCCTGCCCGTAAATTAGCTGAGACTGAAGAGATTGATATTCGTTTATATTCAATTATTTACGATGCCATTAACGAAATTAAAGCTGCCATGGAAGGCATGTTAGCTCCTGAATTTGAAGAGAAAGCTGTTTGTAATATTGTTATTCGTGAAGTATTTAATATTACTAAAGTTGGTACAATTGCAGGTTGTTATGTAATGGATGGTAAAGTTATGCGTAACACTAAAATTCGTGTTATTCGTGATGGTATTGTTGTATTTACTGGAGGTTTAGGCTCGTTAAAACGCTTTAAAGACGATGTAAAAGAAGTAACAGCCAATTACGAGTGCGGATTAAATATTGACGGCTTTAATGATATAAAAGTAGACGATATTATTGAAGGTTATGATATGGTTGAAATTAAAGCCAAATTATAATGAGTTGTTTGAGTGAAGTTGTTAGTTTTTGAAATTCTAACAACTTATTACTCTTGTCTTATAACTAACATTGGGGGATTAGCTCATTTGGCTAGAGCGCTTCGCTGGCAGTGAAGAGGTGATCGGTTCGAATCCGATATTCTCCACAAATAAAAAACATAAACCCTTTGCTATCAATAGTTTAGGGTTTTTTGTTTTAATAATTTCCCCTTATTTTCCCCTAAACAAGTAAAAAGCATAAAAAAAGCGGACTGTTATATCCGCTTAATTTTAAATAATAACCTAA
>JBILOV010000173.1:0-5061 GCA_044374335.1 Bacteroidia bacterium
CAATTAATTGCTAATATTATTTGTTTTATACCTTATTTGCTACTATATTTGCAACCCAAATTAAAAATTAATAAAATCGTATAATGTTAATAGTAGCAGTAAAAGAAGGTGAAAGCATCGAAAAAGCTTTAAAAAAGTTTAAAAAGAAATTCGAAAAAACAGGAGTTGTAAAACAATTACGTTCTCGTAAAAATTTCGAAAAACCATCTATCACAAATAGACAAACTCACATTAAGGCTGTTTATAAGCAAAAAATGCAATTGGGTTTAGCTGCTGAGTAGTTTTACTTTTTTTGCAAAATTTATATATTAACCTAAGGTTATTGCGTATTTTTAAATTAAATTCGTATTAACCTTAGGTTTTTTATGTTCAACAAGCAACTAAATTCTTTTTTCGATTATCTAACGTATGAAAAAAAGTTTTCTACGCATACGATAACTTCCTACAAAAATGATTTATTTCAGTTTATTTTATTTATAAATCCTTCAGAGGAAGAATTTTCAATTTCTGAAATTAATTATCAGCATATTAGAGCATGGGTAACTAATCTTATTAAGCATAAGATTGCAGCACGAAGTGTCAATCGCAAATTATCCTCATTAAAATCTTTTTTTAAATATCTACAACGTCAACAAATTATTGAAATAAATCCCCTGTCTAAAATTTCGGGACCAAAAACACCTAAGCGGCTTCCTGTTTTTGTTGATGAACAGCAAATGGAAAATCTTTTTTTGGATGTTGTGTTTGAAGAAGGTTTTAATGGACAACGAGACCGGTTAATTTTAGATTTATTATATCAAACTGGCATAAGAAGATCAGAATTAACACATTTAAAAGAAACGGATGTTGATTTATTTAATTCTACTATTAAAGTTTTAGGTAAAAGAAATAAAGAACGCCTTATTCCAATTTCTTTAGAACTAAAACGTAACCTTGATGACTATTTAAGCGTAAAACAAGCATTAAATATATCAAACATTATGTTGTTGGTTACCGAGAAAGGAAATGCAATAAGCGAACAAGCGGTATATAAATCTGTAAAGAACTACCTATCTCAAGTAACAACAATTCAAAAGAAAAGCCCACATGTTTTACGTCACACTTTTGCCACTCATCTTTTAAATAATGGTGCAGATATTAATGCAGTTAAAGATTTATTAGGGCACGCCAATTTAAGTGCTACACAAGTTTACACACATAACACAATAGATAAATTAAAAAAATCATACAAACAGGCACATCCTAGAGGAGATTAAATATTGCAATTAATAAGTATAAACTAAAAAACACAAAAAAGGAGGATTTATTATGACAATTAACATTCAATCATTGCATTTTGATGCAGACAAAAAATTAATTGATTTCGCTAACGAAAAAATGAATAAACTTAAAATCTATCACGATGGTTTAATAAACGGAGAAGTAATTATGCGATTAGACAAATCATCTAATAGTGAAAATAAGGTAGCCGAGATAAAAATATTAGCAAAAGGACAAGAATTGTTTTCTAAAAAACAATCAGCCTCATTTGAAGAATCTATTGATTTAGCTTGCGAGGCGTTAAAATCACAAATTAAAAAGCATAAAGAAAAACAAGCTGGTGCAAATATAAAGATAGATGATTTATAAACTATAATATTAAATTTTTAAAAGGAGTTAAATATATTTTAACTCCTTTTTTTATTCTTTAAATCCTAAAACTTTAAGCAAATCATTTCAATGCTATTTTAAATCGCTGTAAAATTTAACTGCCTTTAAAAAGTGCGCACATACAATATTCTTTTTGTATATGCCTACGGAAGTATCTTTAAATTCAACCATTAACCGCATCTTAGCTCTCTTTTTTAACGTTGAAGGTAACAGGGTGTAAAACGAGAAGTGTGATTTTATTACAGCTATAAAATGAGAGCCACTTCCTTCAAACAAAAATTTAAAAGCAGCCACAGCATCCAAAATCATTCGATAAAGAATTTTGAAAAATAAAAAACGAGGTGCTGCATTTTTTGTGAGTGTAACTAAATTGTTTCTGAAATTTAAAAATGTTTTTCTTGGGCTAAGTTTGTTTAAAGTTCCGCCTCCAACATGATACACAACTGATTTTGGTTCTACATATATTTTATAGCCACAGTTTTTCATTCGCCAACAAACATCAATTTCTTCCATGTGAGCAAAATAATCATTATCAAATCCACCCACTTTCCAAAAAGCTTTTGACCTAACAAACATACAAGCACCTGTCGCCCAAAATATTTCAATAGCAGTATTATATTGTCCATTATCTTCTTCTAACACATTAAACAATCTTCCTCTGCAAAATGGGTATCCATATTTATCAATAAAGCCACCAGAAGCACCGGCATATTCAAATTTATTTTTATTATAATAATCTAAAATTTTAGGTTGGCAAGCCGCAATATTTTTATCCGAATCTAATAATTCAATAATAGGTTCTATCCAGTTTTGAGTAACTTCAACATCAGAATTTAATAATACATAATATTCTGCATTAACCTGTTTTAAAGCCGTATTATATCCTTTTGCAAAACCATCGTTTTCATTATTAATGATAATTTTAACTTGAGGAAAATGCGTTTTTAAAAACTGTACACTATCATCTTTTGAGTTATTATCAGCAACAATAATTTCATAGGAAGATGAATGCTTTATAACGTTTGGTAAAAAATTCTCTAAAAAAGATTTTCCATTCCAATTTAAAATAACAATAGCTACTTTATTATTCAACATAAACTAGCGAGGATTGTTAAAATTTTCATCAACGTTATTTCCATAATGTTTTACAGGTTGCGTTACATCTAAATTAGTAGATGTTTGCGAGCGATCTACTAATCTGAGCCTCCACCTTTCATCATATACTTCGCCTTTTACTTCGCTATGTATTAGTTTATAACAATCATCAGATACAAGTAAATTAACAAAAATAAATTTTTTGTTTGTAAAAAAACGCTTTGTAGCCCTATCATAAATTCGGTAGTATTGCCATATTTCATAAGGATAGGTTTCTGGTTCGCTGTTAATTTGATTTCTTTGATCAGGTTTGCCATATTGTAAATATACACGACCTCTATCAGTATAATATCCTTTTTGTCTACCACACTTCATCAACGCGTTAACTTCCAATACTTGTTTGTAATACGCATACCAAATTTTTAAAGGACTAATGGTATCTGCGGATTTATTTTTCCAATAGTCAATCATATAACTTCGCATCATACCTGATTCCTTTCGTTTAAGTTGCGCTTGTTGCCATTCTCTTTCGGTAGTTGATGAAATGGGCCATAAGCACTCCACGAATTGTTTTAAAGAATCTTGACTTTGAACTGAATTAAAAAAATCTTCAATGGTTTTAATTGTACTATTTGAATCATAGGCTAGTTGAACAGCATCACTTTGACGCTGGAAGTACCATTTTTTTTGCGACTGAATTATGTTAGAAGAATCTTTTACCTCAATTACTAAATTATAATTTCCGGTAGGCAATTGCGTAATATCAAACTGTGCTAATAATGGATTTATTTTATTTGCAGTTTGTTTTTGAAAACCGGTTAATTTATTTTGTTTAATTAGTGTTTCATTATTTTCGACATAATATGAATATACAAACTTTGTATTTTTTCCAATTACAGAATCTAAATTGTATGTTTCAATGTAAAATTTAAGCGCATTTTGTGTTTTGGGAAAATAATTAATATTGTAGGGTATTAAATCAAAACCATTTTTAGTAAGAATAGTTTGTGAAGTTGATTTTGTGTAGGATTCTAAAATTTGAATGTCAGAACTAAAAACTTTTTTGTCTCTTTTTAACCAGATAGAAATTTTCTCTGAATGTGTAGTTTTTTTTTCAGGATTTCCATTATCAGTCACAATTAGTTCTAAAGTATACTGTCCATTATCCAAAAAAAACCTTTGGGTGTCAATAAATGAGGGCAAGCGCAATGTATCGTTGGTTTTTGGACTCATTAAATTGTAATTTGATACTTTTACTATTTCAGTGCCTTTTATGATTTTCCAGGCAACATTTACATTAGCTTGATAACCACCTTCAGTGGGCAAAAACTTAACTGTATTGCCCGAAATGGTTAAATAGGTTTCAACATATGGCTTTGAATTACCAGTTGTAAATACTCCGTAATTAAAAAAAACGGTAATATTTGAAAAAACAGAGCCAAAAAGGCAAACACTTAAAATAAGAAGAAAATATCGCATAGTATTGATTTACAAATTACTGGGGGAAAGCAATTTTTTTTAAAATTACTAAAAAAAATATTTTAAAAAAATTGTTGTAGAATAAAAAAAAAGGTTAATTTTGTCACCTCTGGAGAAATGGCAGAGTGGTCGATTGCGGCAGTCTTGAAAACTGTTGAACCGTGAGGTTCCTGGGGTTCGAATCCCTATTTCTCCGCCAAAGGTTTATCATAAAACCTGAAAAACACCTAAAATCCTTTAAGAATCAACGCTTAAAGGGTTTTTTGTTTTTACTAGTTACCTGAAAAGTATTTTAAATCACTTTTAAAAGTTACCCTTTAAGTTACCCTTCGATTTAAAAAGGGCAAAAAGGGTAACTTTTTATACATGTAAGCTTATTTAATAAGGCTTTAATCGGTATACAAAACGTAACTAAAACGTAACTAGCCATTTATTACTTTTTATTCGTTCCAATTTTGCTTCTAACTCAAAATAAAGAACAGATGAATACATTAAAATGGACCTTTTACATAAAAAAGGATAAGCAGAATATTGATGGGATAGCTCCAATCTATCTAAAAATAATTGCAAATGGGACTGAAGCAACTTTATCTACAGGATTTAGCGCAAATGTTGAAAGATGGAAAAGCACTAAAACTCTAAAACTTTCAAGGTTACCTGAAGAAACTTCTATAAGAGATGAACTAGATGATATTAGAAAAAAAATGGATAAACTCATTCCAATTTGTAATGAAAATGGTTTAGTTTTAAATGCCAAATTAGCAAAAGACTATGTCAATGGTGATTGGAACATTGATGACTCTTCAAATATGACCTACATCAAAGCGTTTGATTTTC